>JBAZMN010000231.1:0-4265 GCA_041649735.1 Opitutaceae bacterium
CGCGGTTGTCGCTCAAGGATCTGCGGGAATATCTCAATCGCTACATCTACCTGCCGCGTCTGAAAGGTCAGGATGTCCTGGTGAAGGCCGTGCAGGCGGCGATCAGCGGCATGCTGCCCGGTCCCTTCGCCTATGCCGAGCGGTGGGACGAAAAGACGGGCACCTATCTGGGACTCGCGATCGAACGTGCGGGCAACGCGCCCGTGGTCATCGACAGCGACAGCGTCATCATCAAACCGAATGAGGCCGAGGCGCACCGTCCGGCGCCGGTGCAACCTGGCCCTGGGGACGCACCTGGAAGCCCTGATGGCGGCACGCCGACGCCCGGCGGACACGATGTAGGCGGTGGGCCGGCGACACCGCCGACGGAGAAGAATCCGACGCGCTTCACCGGCGCCGTGATGATCTCACCGGAGCGGCCGGCGCGGGATATTCATCAGATTGTCGAGGCGATCGTCGAGCAGCTCACCACGCTTCCGGGCAGTCGCGTGAAGTTGAAGCTCGAGATCGAGGCCGATGTGCCTGGCGGTCTGGATCGCGCCAAGGTGAGAACTCTGGTGGAGAACGCCAATACCCTCGGGTTCATAGAGAAGTCTGTCGAGTGAGAGCATAGCAATGGGGGGTGGTCGCGTGGACTGAAACTATATTTGTTCAGGAGTGGGGGAGTCGCCGTGATGTAACTTTCTGCTCGACAGAATAGGAGGGAGGTGGCCCCGCTATGCTCAGGTTGCGTCATATCCAATACTTTGTCACGGCTTCCGAGCAGGGGAGTTTTCGCAAGGCGGCCGCCCTTCTGAACATCCAGGAGTCCGCCGTGAGCCGGCGCATCCGGGATCTTGAGGATCGGCTTGGCGCTTCCCTGTTCCACCGCCATCCCGGCGGGGTTTCGCTTACGGTGGCAGGGCAGCGTTTCCTTCGCCGCGTCCGCGTCGCCCTTCAGCAGATTGAGCTTGGCTTCAACGACGTCGCCGCGATCGGCCGATCCGAGGACGGAATCATCAAGGTTGGAATCTTCTCATCGCTGGCGTCGGGCTTTCTGTTCGAGTTGATGAAGACGCTCGACGACGAGCACCCGCGGGTGGCGGTCGAGCTGATCGAGGGCAATCCGTCGGTCCATGTGGCGGCGGTCCGCCAGCTCCAACTCGATGTGGCGTTCATCACGGGCACGTCCGAATGGCCCGATTGCGAGAGAGAACAGCTTTGGTCGGAGAGGGTGATCGCCGTCCTGCCCACGGAACACGGCCTGGCGACGAAGCAGACCCTGCATTGGGACGATCTCGCCGGCGAAAACTTCATCGTCAGCAATGCGGCGCCAGGGCCGGAGATCTATGACTATCTGATCCAGCGACTGGCCGGTCTCGGCCACCATCCGAATATCCACCCGCACTCTGTCGGCCGGGATGTCCTGCTGTCGATGGTAGCCATCGGGCGCGGGCTGACGCTGACCAGCGAGGCGACCACAGGGGCTCAGATTCCCGGTATCGTCTATCGCCCGATCATGGGCGAGGTCTTGCCGTTCAGCGCGATCTGGTCGCGCCGGAACGACAATCCGGCCTGCCGCAGGTTTCTGAGCCTCGCCCGGATACTGTCGCAAACCGATCGGCGGGCCGTCAGGCAGGCGGACGCGGTGATGAACCCGCCTGCTTCGCCTTCGCAAAGCCTCGATCTGTCGCCATGAACCGCTCCAGCATGGGAACGATCAGGCGCACCGGATCGGTGGCCGGCTGTCCCGCCTCGCGGCCGAGAATCTCCGCGTAGGTTGTGAGATCGCGGTGAAGACTGGCGGGCAGTTCCAGCGTGATCTTGACCGGCTTGTCGTCGGCGATCGGGCCGAGTTTCAGCTTCGCCATGTCAGCCTCCGTAGGGTTCGAGCACGAGATCGCGCGTGACGATGACGCGGACGGGGAAGCCCGGCCGGATGGTGAGCGTCGGCGCGATGTTGAGCTGGCGCTGGACGATCTGCTGCCCGGTCTGGCTTATGCTGTCGGACGCGCCGTTGCGCAGGGCGCGCACGATGTCGCTTTCCTGCCCGGATGAGCCGGCTTCGGCCCCGACGCTGAGGAGGGTCGAGAGCGCCGCGGCCTTGAACAGCTCGCCCCAGTGATAGTCGACGCCATCCTCCAGCCCGGCATAGCCTTCGGCGTCAGCGCCCGGCTGGCGTTCGAGGACGATGGAGCGGCCGTTCGGGAAGATCAGCCGGTTCCAGACCAGCAGGATGCGGCGCTGGCCGAAACCGACGCCGCTGTCATACTGACCGATGACGCGCGTGCCCTGCGGGATCAGCAGGATGCGCCCGGTGGGGCTGTCGTAGATGTTCTCCGTCACCTGCGCGGTGATCTGGCCGGGAAGGTCGGAGCGGATGCCGGTGATGAGCGCGGCGGAAATCACCGCGCCGGCCTGAAGCACATTGGCCGATGCGGGTGCGGCGACCCGATCGGGTGAGACCGTGCGTTTGTCGGGCGGCTGGTTGAGGAAAGCGAGCTGGCGATCCTGCGCCGAGGGCGTGGCCGGCTGCGGCGCGAGGCCGAGGCTGGCGAGGTCGGTCGCGGGCGCGGCCGCAGGCGCGGTTGTTGCGGAGCTGGCGGGCCGTGTCTCCGTCGATGAGAACAGACGCGCGGTGCGCGCCGCTTCCAGCTCCTGCGCGCGGCGCTGTTCCTCCGGGCTCGGCCCGGGGGGCGCTGGCGTGGTCATGCCTGGTGCGGGAACCGGTTGGCCGCCATTCTGCGCGTTGAGGATCGGGCGGCCGAGATCGCCGGGCAGCGGCGGGCCGAGTCTGGGAACGCCGCTATAGTCCTTCGGCAGACCGTTCAGTCCATCCGGTGTGCTGCGGTTGTCGGTGGAATAGAGTTCCTGTCCCTGATTGCCGGCGTTGCGGGTCTGGAGCGCATAGAGCAGCGCCCCGCCTACACCGAGGCTGGCGACGAGTCCGAGCCCGGCCAGCACTTTGCGCGACAAGCGGGTGACGCGCGGAGGCTCGGGCCGCAGCCGCATCGGCGCGACCGGCTCGCCGGTGAGCGGCCGGTCGTCGGTCTCGTCGGCCGCGTCCGGCTGCGGCGCCGCATCGGGCGTCCGGCTCTCTTCCCTTTCGGGATTGCGTTCATCGCTCACGATGCCGGCCTCCCATCGGTGCGGGAGATACGCACGCGCTTCTGGGACTTGCCCGCCCCGAACCGCAATTCGGCGGCGGCGAACAGCCGGTCGACGATCATGTAGTTGCCGCGCACGCGGTAGTTCACCAGTTCGGAGGTGTCGCCCTCCGCGCCGACGACGAACAGGGGTGGCATTTCGCCCTGGCCGATGCCGCGCGGAAACTCGATGAACACCTGCCGGCCGTCATCGAACGCGCGCAGCGGCCGCCACGGCGCTCGATCGCCGCTCACATCGTAGCGGAAGTTCACCCGCGCGAGGTCGATGCCGGTGGCGACGGGCTGCGCCGCCTGCGCCTCGGCATTCTGCCGCCGTAGCGCGATGAGCTGGTCCTGCGGATATTGCCAGGAGACCGACGCCATGTAGGTCGAAGGCGTCGAGCGCAGTTCCATATGGTAGGTGCGGCGGTCGGTGTTGATGACGAGGTTGGTGAGCAGTTCGGGCCGCGTCGGCTTGACGAGGATGTGGATCTGCCTGGCGGCGCCTGCGCCGCTTTCGGTATCGCCAATAATCCAGCGCACGGTGTCGCCGGCGGCGACTGGTCCGGCGCCGACGAGCTGCTCGCCAGGCTGGAGCGCGATGTCGGTGATCTGCCCCGGCGAGGCATAAACCTGGTAGAGCGCGCCGTTGACGAAGGGATAGACCTGCATCGAGTTGATGAAGCCGTCGCGGACGGGCTGGACCCGCGCGGCGGCGTTGGCCTGGTTAACGCGCACGGTCGGGTCGGCGGCTTCGGGAACGGGCTTGCCGTCCTTGCCGACCGGCTTCAGCTGACCGGGAAGCGGCAGGGGCTTGGGGAGTTCCACGACCTGCACGGGACTGGGCGGTTCGGTCGCCTGCACGGCGGGCATGGCGTTGTCGTAGGCGATTTCGGGCGGCGGCATATTGCTGGTGGCGCAGCCGGCGAGCGCCGAGGTGCAGAGCAGCACAAGCGGCAAGCCGGACTTACGGAAAGCAGGATTGGCGTGGATGCGGCAAGCCGGACGCCCTGCACTCCAGGGGGCGGCTTTGCGGAGTGCTGGCGTCATTGTCCAAGCTCCTTCGACCAGTTGATGGCGTTGACGTAGATTCCGAGCGGGTTCTTCTTCAGCGTGTCGGCGTCGCGCGGGGGCTGCACG
>JBAZMN010000232.1:0-4251 GCA_041649735.1 Opitutaceae bacterium
GCATCCACGTCGTGCAGGTGGAAACCGACAAGCCGCCCGGCGTTGGCCTCCAGCTGCCGCTGCTGGGTGATGATACCCATGCGCTCCTTCAGCTCGGCATGCCCGGTGTCGTGCCAGTAGCCGGCCGGCGCGGCGGGCGGCAGCGACTCGAACAAACCGGGAAAATCCGCCTCCCGCGGCAGCTCCTCGAACCGTTCGCGGTTCTCGAAGCCGAGCCGCACGCCCTTCTCCGTCGCGTAGGGCAGGATCTCCGCGAGGCTGCGCCGGGTCTGATCCCAATAGCGCGGCGCGCACCGGCCCAGCCGGGCCGTGGCCTTGGCGAGCAGCCGTTGATAGCGGGGCTCCGCCGGCCCGGCGGCGGGATGCCGGCGGGCGTACTGGCGCAGCCGCTCTCCCGGGTTGAACCAGAAGAAATGCACGCTGCCGAGATGCATCACCACGGCCCGCGCCCGGACCTGCGCCGCAAAATCGAGCGTACGCCGCGTATGGCGCAACCATTGGTCGTGTTCATGGCCCCGGTCGGCGGGGGCGGACGGCTCGAAGAGGTTGGGTGCCGCTTGCGTGATCGCCGGAGGCAGCGGACAGAAATTGTGCGTCGAGCTGACCTTGACGAAGCGCTCGTTGAGCCCCCGGAGAACGCCCGGCACCAGGGTGATGCGGATGCCGTGGCTCAGCTCCACGTATTCGAACCCCAGGCGGACCATCTCCTGCAGCATCATGTACCCGTCGGTATGGCGCGCGGAGCACCACGCGGTCGAAAGCGCCAGGATGGGTTTCACGGCTGAACGACGAAGCGTGGGGGAGAAACCGGCGGTTTATCCGTTCCCCGGCGAATCAGGCCCCGGCTTGGTGAAGGGGATGCGGAGATGAAGGCTCATTTTCTGCAGCCTTGGAAGGATCGCCGCCCGGACCCGTCTCCGCCAAGCGGGGGGCGGCGGGAAAACTCAGCTCTCGTAACGGGCGCGCAGCATGGCGCTGAACGCGGCCACCTTCGCCTTGCGCCGGCGCCGTTCGCACGGCTTCTCGTAGTAGCGCTTGGCGCGGACGTCCTTGATGATGTTTTCGCGGTCGAGCTTCTTCTTCAGGCGCCGCAGCGCGCGATCCACCGGCTCGTTTTTGCGGATCTTGATTTCAATGGACATGGGGAGACAGGAAGGTTCGGAGGAAAAACGGGTAAGTCTCCAGCCGCCCTTCCCTCCGTCAATCCCTATTTTCCGGTCGGGGTTAACCCGCAGTGCACGGTTTTATGAGGCGCAATTCCGCCTCAATCGAAGGAAACACGACACTTTGAACCGCGGATTGCACAGATAGGACGGATAAAAAAGCCACTGCGGTGTCGTGAGCCCTATCGTTTGATCCGTGTCATCAGTGTAATCAGTGGTTTACAATCTCTGTGGATTGATTCGGTTGCAGCGGAATCGTTGCTGGACTCTCTGTGGTTAAATTCAACTGCAGAATTTGAGCTGGTTCCAAGCCACGATGGTCCCGTTTCCATATCGGCGGCTGGAGGCAACTTGGAATTTTCAATTCCGAACGTTGACCCTGCCGGCGCCTTGGGCTTTTCTCGTCCAAGGCCGAATCGCTCCCTCTGATGACCTTGGCCTTAAAACACTATTGGGCAGAATATGAAATCTCTCCCCCTGCTCATTCTCTCCCTCGCTAGTTCTGCCGTTCTTTGCCAAAAGCCGTCGAAGTCCGGCGACCAAGGCCAGTGGGTGACGATGGACGATTTTCAGACATCCGTCCGTAAGCAACTCGCGACAGCTGGCGTACTCGATGCGTATCAGGCATCTGACTCTATCACCGTTCAGTTGATCTCCAGTCTGGCCGATCACAACGCCACGATATCAGGCAAGATCTTCGAAGACATTATCAAGCCGGAATCGGAGAAGATCGTCCTCAACCGTGAGCAACGGCGTCTACTCTTCGATGTCCTCTCGGAGGACACGACTTATACGGAGAGTCTTGCGACCTGCCTATGCTTTTTCGAACCGCAATTGCGCGTGACCTTCGACGAAGCGGGGTCAAAGAAACACTACGACATCTTCCTTAGCGGCGTAAGCCATGGGGAAATCCAGGTAATTCAAGGTGGCAGGCAGGTAGCCTACGCCCGGACTTGGCACTTTATTCCAGAGTATCTCGATTTTCTGGATCGGGTCTTCCCTGGGAGAGAAGTCAATAAACTGCTCCGTCTTTATCATGAGAACCGGATGAAAGGATTGGCCAACCAAGCTGCGGAGCCAACTCGCATCACTCGCGGCTTACCTTGAGTGTGCGGCAAAGAAGCACTATGACGCCTCTTGAAGCAGTGTCTTTGGATAAAGCTGGCTTTCGGAAGTGGGTGAAAGAAGCCAACGAAGAAGATCTTCAGGACGTGTTTGATCACATGAGTCCAGCGAGCACGGCGTCAAAATGGAAGATCGCAGAGACAGAGATCGCCCGACGGCGACATCGGGATTTGAAGAAGACGCCGTGGTATAAAGACCCGATATTTTGGGTCACACTAGCAGCAGCAATCTTTGCTGCCATTTCAGCAGTTTCAGTCCTGTTTCGCTAAACACCCGGATCTCTGTTCTCTGCCATTTAGCATCTGGTTTCTGGCCTCTGCTGCCTTCCGCATTCCGTCTTGAGCATTTCGCCGCGGGGTCTTGGTTAGCGTGACTTTGCCGTCCGCCGACACCAATTTCGTCCACCTCCACGTCCACTCGGACTACAGCCTGCTCGACGGCGCCTGCCGCATCGACCGCCTGATGGACCGCGCCGCCGGCCTCGGCGCCTGGCCGGTCACGACTCAAACGGATTCAGGGTGCTGACTTCCGGAAAATCCCCGGTGTTTCTCGTCACCACCGTGAGGTTTCTGCTCAGGGCGATCGCCGCAATCTGGGTGTCGGGATAAGACCGGGGATTCCGCCTGAGCGCGGGGCGCGCCACATATTCGCCCCAGGCCTTCGCCGCAGTGGCATCGAAGGACAGCAGGCGTTCCCCCGCCGCCTGCACAAAAGCCTCGACCTCCGCCAGGAGTCTTTCGCGACGCGCCGGCTCGACCCCGAAGGCACCCTGATAGCGTTCGGCGACCGCAATGCTTGGCACGGCGCAGGCGCTTTCATGCTCCAGGAGCCAGTTCAATACCTTTGGATTCGGCCGCGCCTTGCCCGCCTCCGAAATGACATTCGTATCCAGCAGGAATCTCATGGCGTGCGGACGGGACGCCGGTCACGCGCCGCCGCCGGAACGCGTCCCAGCCGGCGCAGAGCGCCAAAAAATCCGGCGCCTCCGGCCGGCGATGCGAGTTTGACGACCCGGATGGAATCGCCTTCAGGCCGCCACTCCAGCGTGGAGCCCGGCTTGATGCCGTAATGCTTGCGCAAGGCCTTGGGAACGACCGTTTGTCCTTTGACTGTCACCGTGCTGGTCATGGTAAGAATTTCCTACTCACGCAGGCCGCCGTCAAGGCTGCAAATGAGTTTTGGCGCCGCCAAAACTCCCGCCTTGAACATTTCGGCGCGGGGTCTTGGTTAGCGTGACCTTGCCGTCCGCCGACACCAATTTCGTCCACCTCCACGTCCACTCGGACTACAGCCTGCTTGACGGTGCCTGCCGCATCGACCGCCTGATGGACCGCGCCGCCGGCCTCGGGATGAAGGCGCTCGCGCTCACCGACCACGGCAATCTCTTCGGCGCGATCGACTTCTACAACCAGGCCAAGGCCAAGGGCATCAAGCCGCTGATCGGCTGTGAAATCTACCTCACCGAGGGCTCGCGCCTCGAGCGCACCGGCCGCAGCGAGGAGGGCAAGTCCATCTTCCACATGGGGCTGCTGGCGCGGAACCACACGGGCTACCAGAACCTGCTCAAGCTCGTGTCCGACGCCCATCTGCGCGGCTTCTACTACCGGCCGCGCGCCGATTTCGAGACACTCGCAAAATACTCCGCGGGCCTGGTCGCCTTCACCGGCTGCCTCGCCGCGCTCATCCCGCAGCGCCTGCTGCAGGGACGCTATGACGACGCCCGCCGCGCCGCCGGGCGCTTCATCGACATCTACGGCCGGGAGAACTTCTTCGTCGAGATCCAGGATCACGGCCTCGCGCCGCAGCACCAGATCACGCCCGACCTCCTCAAGCTGGCGCAGGAATTCAAGCTCAAGGTCGTCTGCACGAACGACGTCCACTACGTCCGCGCCGAGGACGCCGGCCCGCACGACACCCTGCTCTGCATCCAGACCGGCGCCAAGATCGCCGACGCCGACCGCAT
>JBAZMN010000233.1:0-4250 GCA_041649735.1 Opitutaceae bacterium
CTGCTCGTCGACCGGCAGGTAGCGGGGCCGTCCGTAAATCTGGCGCGTGCTGGCAAAGACGATGCGGATCCGGGGATTATGCCGCCGGCAGGCCTCCAGGATGGAAAGCTGCGCCCGGGTGTTGATCTCGAGATCCGTCTGCGGATCGTTCATCGAGTCGAGGTGGCTGGTCTGGCCGGCGAGATTGAAGAGAAAGTGCTGCTTCTGGACGAAGCACGGCAGGCTGTGCGCATCGCGCACGTCGGAGATGTTCAGGCGCACCTTCCGCTCGATGCCGGCCAGATTGCGCAGATTGCCGCCGTATTCGGGGATCAGACTGTCCACCAGCGTCACCTCGGCCCCGAGTCCGACCAGACGCCGGGCCAGACGCGCTCCAATGAAACCAGCGCCTCCGGTGATGAGGACCCGCCGTCCGGCGAACTTTTTCGCAAACGACCCTGCCATGCGGGGACAGGCTGGGCCGGCCGGCGCGGGAACACCATCCGAAAACCGGGCCGGGGATGCCGACCGCGGCCGGACTTGAGCTGCGGGGCGCAACGTGTGAAGGTGGGGGCCAGGAGTTTGTCGAACTTGGAGGTTCGACAAACTCCTTCGGCAAAACCGCCTCAGACAAAAGCCCAACCAGCAGACCCCGACCGAATTTCTCTCAAGAATCTGCGCCGGCCAGACTTCCCAACCCTTCAGGCCCCCAAAAAAGCGGCGGTTTTGCTTTTAGGAGCCTGGTGGACGAGAAGTCCGACAGGCCCCTACCCCATGAGTGCCTGGATTGAGAAAAACGACGGCAGCCGCGTCACAGTTGAGGCCAACTGCTATTTTGGCCGCTCAAATGCGAATACTGTGCACCTGCAGTCGCCGGGGGCCTCCCGGCGGCACGCTCATATTCACGCGCAGCAGGCCGAGGGCGGCCTGGAATACTGGATCGCCGATCTCGGCAGCACCAACGGCACCCTGCGCAACGGCAAGCGCCTCACCATCCCCTGCCGCCTCAAGGCCGGCGACGTCATCACCATCCTCGACGAAAGTTTCGTCTTCCGCCTCGAGGAGGAGTCCGCCCGCGCCAGCGTCGAGACGGATGCGCCGGCCACGGAACTGGTGCGCGCCCGGCAGCTGTGCTGGCTGCTGATGCTGGACATCAAACGTTATACCAATCTCAGCCGGCAGCTGGACACCGACACCCTCGGCCTCAAGGTCGGCACCTGGCTGCGCCAGTGCCGCGATGCCATCGAGTCCGCCGGAGGCGTGGTCGACAAATTCCTGGGCGATGCGATCTTTGCCTACTGGAAACAGGGGCCCGAGGCGCCGAACCTGGTCGGCCGCGCCCTCCACCAGCTGGGGGAACTGCAGCGCCGGCGCGATCCTGATTTCCGGGTGGTGCTGCACTATGCGCCCGTGACGCTTGAGGGCGGCGCGGGCGGCGCCAACAATCTCTCGGGGCCGGAGGTCATCTACACGTTCCGCCTCGAAAAAGTCTGCGCCGCGCTTCAGTCCGACTCCATCGTCAGCGAACCCGCGCGCGCCGCCCTGCCCGCCACCCACCCGTGCGAACCGCTCGGCGCACATCCGCTCGACGGCTTTCCCGGCACGCATGCGGTGCACCGCCTGGCCGGCTGAGCGCCGCGCCGGGATTCAGGGCGTCGCCGCAGCCGGCGGCCGGGCGCTGAGCAACTGGATGGCCTCGATCGGCGTGGTGATGAAGGTCCGGTGCCCCGGCTCGAGCGTGAATTCGAGGCCGCCTCCGCAGAAAAGGTGCCCGGGCTTGATCATGCGGGATCGGCCGAAAATGCAGCCCTCGATCTGCACCGGGCCGCTCGGACGATCATTCCGGTCGGTGGTGAGCCGGGCCGTATGCCGGTTGGTCATCACGAACAGGTAATGCGTATTGCGGGTGCGCACGAGCAGCCGGTCCCCCTCCCGGAGCTGGTCGAGCTCGAGTTCGTCGCCAATCCATCTCCCGGCGGTTTCGAGAAAAGCGGCGATGTCCGGAATGGGTGGGTGCTCCATGCTAAAGGATTAGACCGCTGCGGGCGGTGGTAGGTTCATTGCAACTTTTCCCCGCCGCCGGACCGGGGCGGGAACAGCCGGCGCCACAGGGGCGGTTGCGCCGCGGAGGCGCCGGCCGGCATCCGCCCTTCCACCAGCGCGACCACGGCGGTGATATTGTCGCGACCGGAGGCTTGTTTGGCCTCGGCGACAAGCCGGCGCACGGCGGGGCGGACCCCGCCCGGTTCATGAATCGCGGCGAGGATCTGCTCGATTTCACGGTCCCAAAGTCCGTCACTCAATCCGTCGGAACAGAGCAGATAAACGTCGCCCGGTCGCACCTCTTCGAGGCCGACATCCGGACTGAAGGAACTGCTGGGGTCGCCGAGGCTCTGGTCGATCTGGTTGCGCTGCGGATGCTGGCGGGCCTCCGCCTCGGTGATCTCCCCCTGCTGCCGCATGCGGCCGACCGGCGAATGGTCGCGGCTGATCTGCCGCAGCTGACCGCGGCGGCAGACATAGATGCGGCTGTCGCCGGCCTGGCCCCAGTAGACGGCGGCCGGGCCGGCAAAACAGAGCAGCGAGAGCGTCGCCCCCATGCCGTCGTACCCGGGTTCGACCGCCTTGGCCGCCACGGCCGCATTGGCGCTGTGCAGGGCGGCGCGGACGGTTTCCAAGGCCAGGGCAGGATCCAGCAAGGCACCGGATTGATGACCCAGCTCGTTCGAGATCAGGTTGACTGCCATCTGGCTTGCGACTTCTCCGGCGTTGGATCCACCCACGCCATCACTCACCAGCAGAAGCACCGGCGCGGCGCCGGCATCCACGTGCAGGGGTTCGGCTCCGGGCTCCATGAAAACGTGCCCTCCGCCCGGCTGTCCGGCCCACCACGCGTCCTCATTGTTGTGACGGCGCGTCCCGACATCCGTAAGGCCGTCAATATGCAGCGAGATCTGGGAATCCATGGTGGGGAGTAGATGTGGCTGCAGGACCGGGGCGCCTCGGGCTCGGCGTTTTATGCCTGTTCCAGGCCCGGAAAGTAAAGCGTGCAGTCAACCATGGATCGAGCAGGGAGCAGGCAATGTTTCATCGCGATACCCGCCGGATCCGGTCCTACATGGGTCTTGCCTCGTCAGGTGGTCCGCGACTAACAATGTCCCCGAACCCCTCCTCCGCCTATGATGACTGCCCGACATTCCTTTCAGCGCCCCGGTCATACCACCACGGCCGTCACCTGCCTCGCCGCCCTGGCGCTCGCAATCCTGGGCGGCTGCGCCTCCCCCGTGCAAGTGACGTCAAACCCGCCGGGGGCAACCGCGTATGTCAACGACAAGGCGGTCGGCACGACCCCGACGCAGGTGACCTTGGAAGGCGAGAAGCCGGTGCCGGTCGAATTCCGGCTGGAAGGTTACTTCCCCGAATCCTTTGTCTACCAACCCGGACCGAATCAGGGCGGAATTACCGCCCGGCTGGAGCCCAAGACCCTGACCAAGACTTACGACATCACCTCGGCTCCGGACGGAGCCGCACTGACATTGGAGGGTCGGCAGGTTGGTACCACGCCCCTTTCGGGCCTGCAGGTGGTTTACACCCGCGACGACAAAACCAGTCCGTGGAGGGAGCAGACCCTGGTGGCTTCCAAGCCGAATTATCAGAGCGAAAGCGTGGTTCTGGGTTCGGGCACCGCCGCCGTGCCCAGGATTGAACTGACGCTGCTGAAGGAGGACCGGGTTTACAACATCACCGCCGCGACGCCCGACGGGGCCGAGCTCAATGCGGATGTAACGCTCAACGGCACCGTCGTGGGCCAGACCCCGCTCAAGCTGCCCATCACCTTCCAGCGGCCGAACAAGTCGTCGGCCTGGCCGAAATTCAACCTCTCGGTCGAGGTTCCGGCCAAATACAAGCCGGTCGCCGGGGTGATCGATTACGCCCGCGGCACGGCCATTGCACTGAAGCTGCAGCCGATCACCGAGATCACCACCACCCTCACCGCCCCCGCGCTGGTCATGACCCCCACCGGGGTGGTCTTCAAGGCGGTGCCCACCTCCGTTACCGGCATTCTCAGCACGCGCGAATCCGCCGAGATCGTCACCGATCTCAAGCCGGTGACCAATTTCGGCCGCAAGGACCAGAAGGAGGCGGCCGCCACCCGCGCCGAGTCGATCAACTCATTCTGCGTCACGCCTGACGGACAGCATGTGATCTTTGCCCTCACCGAGCGCGACGAGCTGAGCGGCCTGTATTCCAACCTTTTCATCAAGCAGGCC
>JBAZMN010000234.1:0-4245 GCA_041649735.1 Opitutaceae bacterium
GAGGGCGTCGAAGATATCCTGCATTTCCGGCTGCGCGTAAGATCCGGCGATTTCCGCCTGCGGATCGCGGGCCTGGAGCGCCGCGCCGAGGCTGATGACCCGCAGCTCTTCGCGGAAGGCGGCCAGTCCGGCGACCACCTTGCCGCCGGCCGACGCCACGACCGAGCGGCCGTCGAAAATCAACTCGTCGTTGCCGCCGACCGCGTTGCAGTAGACCAGCGGACAGCCAAGTTTTTTGGCCGCGTCGGTCACGAGGGTTTCGCGGACGTTGCCCTTGCCGTGGTTCCACGGACTGGCCGAAAGGTTGACCACCACGTCGCAGCGCTGCTCCGCGAGCTGCCGGACCGGATCCAGGCCGTGGTAGAGCCGGCGCGTGGAGATCATGGGATGGGTCCAGATGTCCTCGCAGATCGTCACCCCGATGCGCCGGCCGGCGAAGTCGACGACCCGCGGGGCCGGGGCCGGCTCGAAGTAGCGGTCCTCGTCGAACACGTCATAGGTGGGCAGCAGGCATTTGCGGGCGACCACCGCGACCTCGCCCCGCTGGCACCAGGCGGCGGCGTTGAAAAATGGCCGGCCCTGGCCACCGGCATTGGTCTCGACGAATCCGACCAGCGCCGGCACCTCGCCCGTGGCGGCCGCGATTTCCGCCAGCGTCGACTCCACATCGGCCACAAAGCGTCGCTTGAACAGCAGATCGCGCGGCGGATAACCGGAGACCACCAGCTCGGGAAAGAGCACGAGTTCGGCCCCCCGGCCGGCGAGGGCGCGATAGGCGTCGATGATCCGCCGGCAGTTGCCGGAAAGATCGCCGACGGTGGAATTGATCTGGGCGAGGCCGATGCGCATGAAACCAGGAGGAATGACTGTGGGGACGATTCCCCCGCCTGACAATCCGCAAGGCGGGAAATTCGGCCGGCAGGTGAAATGAACTAGTCACCGCAGGCCAAAGACTCTACCGTCCCGCGTTTTCTCCCATGCCCGTCGCACCTGCCGACCAGTTCTGCCTGCATTCTGCCGCCGCCGGGGCCCATGGGTCACAACGGCCAAAGTGGAGCATTCCGGATGGAAGAGAAACTGGAGCCGGGGTTGAGACGTCTCGCTGAGGAAGCCGCCTGGTCCATGACGCATCCAAGCCCCGTCCTGATTCTCGCCTCCGCCTCCCCCCGGCGCAGGGAGTTGCTCGCCGGGCTGGGCTGGCCATTCGAAGTGCTGCCCGCCGAGGTGACGGAACATGAGGCGCCCGACACGGATCCGCGGGAGATGGTGCGGCACAACGCCGCGCTCAAAGCCGACTGGGTGGCCGCGCGCCGGCCCGACGCCGTCGTGCTGGGCGCCGACACGACGGTGTACATTGACCAGACCGCGCTCAACAAGCCCCGCGACCTCGCCGAGGCGCGGACGATGCTCCGCCGCCTGTCCGGGCGGACGCATACGGTCTACACCGGACTCGCCGTCCGCCGGCACCATCCCCGGCTGGCCCTGGACACCGGCGTCGCCAGCGAGGTGACTTTCAAGCCGTTGGACGACACGACGATCGACCGGTATCTGGCGCTGGTGAACCCGCTCGACAAGGCCGGGGCCTATGCCATCCAGGAAGGCACCGACCTCATCATCGCGGGCTGGCGGGGCTCGTATACCAACATCGTGGGGTTGCCGGTGGAAGAAACGAAACAAATTTTGACTCGCTGTGGTCTTTGCCAAGACTCCCTTGAACCAAACTGACATGCCCACCTTGCCGGAAGACCTTCCGGTCGCCACCCGGCGGCGTTACTGGCTGCCCGGACTCTCGCAGAACCCGGACACGCGTTCCGTTCAGATCGGCCTGATCTGGACCGTGCTGGTGCACCTGCTGCTGCTCCTGCTGGCTCCCGAGCTGTTGCGCGATGAATTCTCGCCGGGGCGGTTTGTGCGGCCCGGGACCAACGCGAGGACGTTTGACATCGAAATCTCGCCCGACCTGCTCCAGCCCAAGGCCCCGCCGCCCTCCCGGTTTGTCGAGACCAATCCCGACGCCAACAACAACATTCCGGACAACACCACGAACTTCGCCGCGCAGAACCAGCAGGCCGCGCAGCCGGAACCGGACAAGAACAGCACCCTGCACATGCCCAAGACCCAGGGGCAGAAGGATGTTCAGAACGACTCGCAGATCGTCACCGGCCAGCTGCAAAAGCCCGAGCTCAACAAGCCGACTCCGCCCACGCACGAGCAAAAGGCCGCCGAGGCCCAGCCGACCGAGGCCCAGCGGAAGCCCGAAGTCCCCCTCCCGGGCTACCTCAAATCCTCGGGCAGCAGCCAGGATGCATTCGGCACGGAGGCCGTGAAATTGCCCGAACCGTCGACCGGTGCCGAAAAGTACGTCAAGGGTGACCAGAACGCGCAGAATCCCGTCGGCCACGGCGCCAGCGCGGCACAGGAGGTGCGCCCGCAGCCGATGCCGCGCCCGCGCCTCACCCAGGTCCGGCCCGGCATCCTGCAGGAGCGCCCGACCGGCGTGTCCAACGCGGGGGTCATCGGTGTCGATGCCCATTTCAGCCAGTTCGGTGATTATTTGCAGGAGCTGATCGACATCGTCCAGATCAAGTGGGACGGGATCCTCAGCGCCAGCAGCGTCACGCCTGCGCGCAGCCATGTGACGATTAGTTTTCGGATCACCGCGAAGGGGGAAATCGCGGAGATCCTCAAGGTCGATGGCGATGCCGGCGAATACGGCACCAACGCGGCGCTGAGCGCCATCCGCGAACCGGCGCCCTACCGGCCCTGGACCAAGGAGATGGTCGCCGTGCTGGGGGATGATCAGGTGATCACCTTCGATTTTCACTACTGGTGAGCGCAATTTCGGCGGAGTTCTGGGACGGGCTGCCCTTCGGGCGCGACGTGCGCCTGATCCTCCGGGACGAGAACGGGGTCGCGGCTTTCGCCAAGCCGGCGGGCGTGCTCTCGCATCCCAACTCGCCCAAGGATGAGCCGCGGGCGCTGCTGGCGTGCGCCTACGACCAGGAGCAGGAATGCTTCGGCTGGGCCGGGCCGGACGGCCGTGCGCACCGGCTCTGGCTGCTGAACCGCCTCGATTCGGCGACCTCCGGCGTCATCCTCGCCGCGGCGCAGGAAAACGTCGCCCGGAGGATCAAGGAGCAGTTTGCCCGCCGGCAGGTGCGCAAGACTTACCTGGCGCTGGTCTTCGGCGTGCCCACGGCGCCCCGCGGTCTGTGGCGCGACCGGCTGGCTGTCGAGAAACGCCGCGGCACCATCCGCACCGGTCCGGCCGGGTCGACGCCGGCGGAGGCGCAGTTCAGCATCCTCCGGCAGCGTCCGGGACCGCCGCCGCTCGCACTGGTGCAGCTCGATCCGAAGACGGGCCGCAGCCATCAATTGCGGGTGCAATGCGCCCGGCGCCGCCTGCCGATCGTGGGCGACCAGACCTACGGCGACTTCCGTCTCAACCGGGAGTTTGGCCGGGCCACCGGCTGCAAGCGCCTTTTCCTGCACTCGCTGGAGACGCGCTTCCGCTACGAACTGGATGGCCGGACCTTCGAGTTTGCCGCGACGGCGCCGCCGCCCCCGGAATTCAGCGAAGCCATGCGCTGAGCCACCGGCGGCGGATCAGATGTTCCGCGCGTGCAGCCCCTTCCGGGCGTAATGGCGGGTCATCAGCGCATCGAGGCTGTGCACGACCAGCAGAATGAGGGCGAGCGGAATCCAATAATGCCGGGTGTGCGGTATGCCCCGTCCGAGCAGGTGGCGAAAGAGGGGCCAAAGCAGGTAGACCAGCCACACATAGGCCGCGCCCGCCAGCTCCACGGCGGCAAAGCCCTTGAAACCCAGGTACCAGTTGCCCCAGCCGGGGAAAAGCAAGGAAAGCATTCCGGCCGCCAGCGACGATTTGAACGGCACGGAGCAGGCCGGACATTTTTTTGGGAAATCTCTCACCACGCTGAAGCAGCGCGGGCAGAGGTTTTCCGCTCCGGTGGCCGCGGGCTCGTCCGCCGGGCGGGCGCTCTTGACCAGATCGGCCAGCAGGGTACGCAGGAGGAGGCGGTCGGCCCGCGGCATGTAGGGAAAGTCCAGTTTGTGGCCGTTGCGCAGGGCCAGCCGGCAATAGCCTTTCGGCGTGGCCTCCACCGCGGCGATGGCGGCATAGGAGATCTGGGAGACCAGGTCGAGGGGGTGCTTCCGGATGTTGATCTGGATGAGCAGCACCCGCTGGTTGGTGAAGACGAGGGCGCGCAGGTTGAGGAAGTA
>JBAZMN010000235.1:0-4201 GCA_041649735.1 Opitutaceae bacterium
AAACGGCTCATGCTGGAAATTCTTTCACCTCCCCGCCGCCCGCTCGCCCTCCGCTCACGCCATGACCTCCTTCAGGCTGCGCTCGCGGCGCATGAAGGCCGGCCGGGTCCACGCACGCTGCGTGTTGAGGAAAATCCCGACCAGGATGCCCATCAGCAGCAGGTTGGACCCGCCCGCGCTGATGAAGGGCAGCGACATGCCCTTGGTCGGCAGGCAGCCGGTGACGACCCCGAGATTGATGAGGGCCTGCAGGCTGATGAGCAGGAGGCTGCCCGTCACGAGCAGAAACTGGAAAAGGTTCGGCGCCTTGCGCAGGTGGACAAGGCCCGCGATGAAGATCACCGCAAACAGCACCACCACCCCGATCGTGAACACCAGGCCCAGCTCCTCGCCGATGACCGCAAAAATGAAGTCGGTGTGCACCTCGGGCAGAAAGCTGTTCTGCTGGCGGCCCTGGCCAAGGCCCACGCCGTTCACCCCGCCGGCCGCGAAGGCCAGGATCGCCTGCCAGAGCTGGTAGGTGCCGCTGCTTTTGTTGCCCTCGACATCGAGAAACGCCGTGAAGCGCGCCAGCCGGTTGGGGTTGTGGAGCACCGCCAGGGTCAGGATGGCAACCGCGCCGGCAAACGACGAGACGAGGTAGCGCAACCGGCTGCCGGCGAGAAACAGGAGCGTGACGCCAATGGCAAATGTGAGCGCCGCCGTGCCGAAATCGGGCTCGAGCAGGATCAGGCCGGCAAACAGGCTGATCCAGACCAGCGGCGCCAGGAATCCGCGGGCGATTTCCTGGAGGCGCGTCTGGTTGAGCGCCAGGTAATGGGCCAGGCCGAAAATCATCGCCAGCTTGGCAAACTCCGAAATCTGCACCCGCGCCGGCCCGAAACCGAGCCAGCGGCGGCTGCCCTTCACCTCGATGCCGATGCCGGGAAGCAGGACGAGGGCAAGCCCCACCAGACAGATGCCCGCGAAGATCCAGACGTGGCGCCGGGCACCTTCAAGATCCATGCGGCTGACCACGAAACAAGCGCCGGCGGCGAAGATGAACCAGATGAGCTGCTTCGTGAGGTAGAAAAACGGGTCGCTTTTGAGCGAGACACTCGCGCTGAACAGGACGGTGAGGCCGAGGATCGAGAGACAGAGGACACAGACGAGAATGATGGTCGCGGGATTGATGGCCGTGACCCAGCGCGGTTTCTCAAACGGTTCGGCGGGCATCTAGGAGGGTGGAAGGTTGATCAACCTAGAAGTTATCCCAAAACCGACGAACGAATCGTAGGGGCGCAGACTTGCTGCGTCCCTCTCGGAGGGCGCGACCGGTCTTCGCGCGAGGCTACGACCCGGCAGACAAGATCGCGCCCCTACCAATGCCTGATGATTCATATCTGTTTCCGGTTTTGAGATAGCTTCTAAACTGGAGGAGAGCACCGCCCGGCATCCCACGCCCCGTGGCAGGGGCGAGATGCCGGCCGGACTCGGGATGGCACCACTGACGGAAAATCTTACGGCGCTTTCGCCGCGCCGGAGTCATCGATCTTGATGACCGGCACGTCGCCCTGCGGCTTCAGGCCCGCATCAAGATCCTGTCCCGGTGGCGGTGTCGTCACCGCCGGGAGCGCGGCGTCGGAGGTCGACGCGGGAGTCGTAGACTGGGCCGCGGTGGGAGCCGGAGCGGACTGGGAAGCCGGGGCGGCGCCGCCGACGGCGGTGAAACCCGGAATCACAAGTTCCTGCCCCGGACGAATCTTCTTGGGATCGGCGATATTATTGGCGACGGCCAGATCAGAGACCTTCACCTGATATTTCCGCGCGATCGCGCCGAGGGTTTCGCCGGCCTTGACGACATGCGTCACGGAGCCCTCGGTCTTCCTGACCGGCGCGGTCGAGGTGACCGTCGCCGGGCTGGCGCTGGCCTCAACCGCTTGGGGTGCGGCGGCCGACGGCAACCTGAGCTCCTGGCCGACGCGCACATAGTCGCTCCGGAGACTGTTCATATGCTTCAACTCGGCGCTCGTGCTGCCGACGCGACGAGCGATGCTGGCGAGGGTATCTCCGGGTTTGACGGTATAGGTGGCGCCCAAACCGGCATCCATGCTTCCCGCGGCGGCGGCCGATCCGGCCGGCGCCTTGCCGGGAATGATCAACTTCTGGCCGACACTCAGCCGCGAATTGCTGGTCAGCTTGTTGGCTTTCTCGAGTTCGGCGACCGTGGTGCCGTGTTTTTTGGCGATTTTCCAGAGACTGTCGCCGGCAGCCACGGCATACGTGGTGGCCGGAGTGACGTCGGCGGGCGGCGCGCTTTCGAGCGCGGCGGCAGCGGGCGTGCCGGGGCGGGTCGGGCTGTAGCGCACCCCCACCGGCGAGGAAATGTTGAGCGAGACCGCGGGCGCTGCAGCCGGACTGAGCCCGGAGGGATCGGCACCGGTTCCGGTTGGCGGAGACGCGGCGGTATCGGCAGGCGCGGGACGCGCACTGGTCGAGCGGCAGCCGGGGTTAACAAACATGAGAAAGAAGGCAACGACGTGGATGGCGACGACGATGCCAAGGATCTTCAGGATATTCATGGGCGGTGGCGGTGTGCTGGATTATGGGCCGGTGAAGGGTGGAATGGCTACTGAAAAGTGGAGGTTGTTCCCAAGTTGCTCACAAGCTTTTCAAACTGGTCACCTCGGTCGGTATAACTGCGGAACATGTCGAAACTGGCAAAGGCGGGGCTGAGGACAATCTGGTCGCCCGGCTGCGCGGCGGCATGGGCGCCCCGCACCGCCGCCTCCAGCGTGTCGCAGACCGTATGCGGAATCCGGCTGGCGGCGCAATGACCGGCCAGGGCCGTGCGGGTTTCGCCGATCAGCCAGGCGTGCTTGATCTTGCCGGCGATGCGCCGGATAAAGGCGGAAAGATCGCCGCCCTTGGACCGGCCGCCGGCGATGAGGTGCACCGGCCCCGGGAAGGAGGCCAGCGCCGCCTCGACCGCATGGAAGTTGGTCGCCTTGGAGTCATTCCAGAAGGACACGCCGCGGAACTCGCCGATCCGGGTGAGCCGGTGCCGGCCCAGCTTGAAGGTGCGCGCCGCGCCGTAAAGCTCCCCGGCGGGGCGGCCTTCGTGCCGCCACCAGGCGAGGGCCAGCAGGACGTTCTCGCGCTGCGGATAGTCGGCAAAAATGGTGCCCTCCAGCTGCGGATCAGGCGCGGCACCCTCGCTGGACACGCCGGCCCCCGGCGGCAGATCCCGTCCAAATTCGCGGGCAAACCGCTGGACGCTGGTGCCGGCGAACAGCGCGCCCGGGCGGGTGTGCGCGCCCAGATTCCACTTCGCCGCGAAATAGGCCTCAAGGCCCGGATGCCGTTCAAGATGATCCTCGGCAAAATTGGTCCACAGGGTGGCATCCGCGTGCAGATGCCGCAGCGTCTCGGCCTGGAACGAGCTGACTTCACAGACGGCAATCGTGTCTGCATCCGGGTCGCGCCTGAAGGTGATGAGACGGCTGAGGGGAAAGCCAATGTTGCCCGCCGCATAGGCCTCCCCGCCCGCAGTCGTGAGCGCATGGGTGAGAAACTCGGTCAGCGTGGTTTTGCCGTTCGTGCCGGTGACCGCCACGAGCCGGCCGCGCCAGAACAACGAGGCGAAATCGAGTTCGCCGAGGCAGGTGCAGCCGGCGGCCCGCGCCGCCTGCAGCCACGCATGCCCCGGGGCGAAGCCGGGGCTGAAGATCACCAGGGGATGCTGCCTGGCTTCGGCCAGCGTGAAGATTTGCGCTGTCCCGGCGCCCGGTTTTTCGTCGAAGACCTCCCCGCAAGCCCCGAGGAGCGTCAGCACTTCGCCCACGGCCTGGCCGCTGACCCCGCCGCCGAGGACGGCGACGGGACGCTTGAGCAGGGGCGCAAGGAAATCGGGCGGAGCCAGGGTCATGGACGGAATGCAGTCAGCGGGACGGCACGATTCGAAGGAGACGGTGCAGAAGGCGGGCATGGATTGTACTCAACGGAGCTTGAGGGTTCCGAGGCCCGCCAGGGCGCACATGAGGGAGATGATCCAGAAGCGCAGCACCACCTTGGTCTCCGGCCAGCCGCGTTTTTGAAAATGATGGTGGATCGGCGCCATGAGGAAAAAGCGCCGCCCCTCGCCGGAGCGATATTTGGTGACCTTGAAGAAACCGATCTGGATGATGACCGACACCGCCTCCATCACGAACACGCCCCCGAC
>JBAZMN010000236.1:0-4184 GCA_041649735.1 Opitutaceae bacterium
TGAAATCGAGGTGCTGCGCGCCGCTGGCCAGGTCGAAAGGCAGATGATCGGCGATCCACTCCGCGCCGGTGCCGCCGTAGCCGCTGCGAGCCCCGAGCAGATGGTGCCGGTCGACGGATTTGATCATGGCCCGGACTTCCCGATAACCCCGGCTGATTTTGTCGTCCCAAAACCGGCGGTAGGCGGCCACATAAATTCGCCACGAACCGTCTTTCATCAGCTGCTCGTCGCTCGCGCCGGCCAGGGTTTCGTTTTCCCTTGCCGGGACATAACCCCAGTCCTTCTCGGCGGCCTCGATGCTGCCGTACTGATCGACCACCCACTTCTGCCATTCGCCGTCCGCCGGCGCCCGCGCCGGCCGCAGCCCGACGGTGACCTCCCAACCGAGATCATACGCGAAAACCGCCGGACTCTCCGGCAAATGCGCCGCCAAGATCAACGATTTGGCGAGGGGAAAATCCTGGTGCAGCGGATGCAGCCCCGGCAGGAACACGTGCACCTTGAGGTGGTGCCGGTGCGCCCGGGCCAGCAGGTCCATCACCGGCCCCGCCTGCCCGATGCGGTTGTACTGGATGCTGACCATGCTCAGCCCGAGTGTTTGGGCCAGGGTGAGATCCGCTTCCACGCTCTCCGGATTATACTGGGCCGGATCCCATTGTGCGTTTGAGAAGTCGGCCGGTTCGGTGCCGAGAATATACCTGGGCCAGTAGTTGATCCCGAACGGATACCATTTCTTGCCGGCCAGATAGAAGTCGCCGTCCCGCGCCGAAACCGTCTCGTCGTCCTGCAGCTCGCCATACTGGATGACTTGGATGGGATAAGTGATCTCGTCGACCTTCGCTCCGCCGCTCGCGAGCGTCGTGGTCACCTGGTACTCTCCCGCAGCCAGAGCCAGCGATTCGCCCGGCACAAATTCCGGACGCGTTTGTGCACCAGCGCCGGGAGGCAGCGCTTTCGTCGAGGCATGCACCATCCGTGCCCCGGCGGTGACCGTGAACCCGACGCTGAGATCAGCCGGTGTCCCGGTCAAATTGACGACATAGGCCCCCAGGGGCATGCGCTCGCCGGCCGCACCGGCGAAGTGTTGCGTCCCGGCATTGGCCAGAAACAGGCCCCGCTGGATGCGGCGCACCATCGAGACCAGCAGCGGGATGCTTTGGCCCGCGGTCCGTTCCAGGTCCGCCTGCGCCAGGCCGAGGTAGCCCCAGACCGATCCTGCATAATCCGCACCGCTGTTGAGAAACAGCTCCGCGGCGATGCCTCGCTTCTCCCCCTCCGGGCCGAGGGCGTACCACAACGGGATCTGCCTCCATTTTCTCAAGTCATCGCCGCCGAACCCCGGGGATCGGGGAAGGGATCCCATGATCACCCCCGCGCAGGGAAACGATTCCTCCGATCCGGCGACTTTGAGGGCGGAGGCCTGGGTGACATGCAGCTTGTAAGGCGGGCTGATCGATTCGAGCACCGGCGCCCCGGCCGGGGATTTTTCGGTTTCCACCCACCGCCCATCGCGCTGGATCATCAGCCTGCTGAAAGCGGGGCCGGATACGGCGATGAGATGATTGCCTCGCTTGAGAAATCCCTGTAGGTCCGGCACGGCCTCCGCCGGAAAATAGGGCGCGTTGGGGAGGAGGAGGATCGTGCCGGGGCCCGGCTCCGCCTCGAGCCGGCCCGGCAATCCTGCTGCGCCGATTTCCCGCACGTCGATGCCGGCGGCCACCAGGGCCTGGGCAATCGGCCGGCACCATCCGCCCGGCGATCCCGAAAGCTCATCGCGCAGCACCAGCACTTCGCCGGCCGACACCGGCCGGGCCCAAACCAGCCATCCCGCCATCCCCATCAGTAAGAATCGTTTCATTATGCCCTCCACAGGTTCTTCAGCGTCAGCGCGGCCGGCTTGGGATTGCCCTCAAAATCCACGAACGAGGTGTTGGCCATGCAGGGGAAGCAGCCGCGCCCCATCCACACAATGAACCCTCCGCCGCGGTGCAACAAAATGCGGATCCGGGTGAACCGGAGGACAACCGGTCCAAAATGCTGCGGTTTGCCCGGGCAAGCGCTGGCGCAAGAGGCGGACATCGAAGCCTTCTGAATCAGAAGGCGAAGGCTGGCGCCCCCACGGGGAATCGAACCCCGGTTTGAAGATTGAGAATCTCCTGTCCTAACCTCTAGACGATGAGGGCAACGGAACGTGCGAATTTTGGGCGGGCGCGCCGAATCTCAAGGAAAAACTTCGCGTGCGCCGGGCTGCCCGTGCCAGCTCAGCCCCGGCCGTCGTACAATTCGCCGGACCGGAAAAAGCGCGCCAGCTCGATTGCAGCGTTCGCCTCGCTGTCGGAGGCATGGGCCACGTTGACGGTCATATCCGTGCCAAAGTCGCCGCGGATGGTGCCCTTGGCGGCCTTGCGCGAATCCGTCGGCCCCAGCAGGTCACGGACCCGCTGCACCACATTTTCGCCCTGCAGCGCCATCACGATCACCGGGCGCGAGCCCATGAACGCCTCCAGGTGCGGATAAAAGGGCCGGTCCGCCACATGGGCGTAATGCTCGCGCAGCAGCGCCGGCGTGAGCCGGGTCAGCTTGCAGCCGATGATGGAGAAACCGGCCTGCTCGAAGCGGTCGATCACGTTGCCAACGTGCCGCTGATCCATGCAGTCGGGTTTGAAAATGATGAGCGTGCTCTGCATCAGGGCGCCCACCATAGCAACGGCTTCCGGCGTGGGAAGTCCAGAGTTGCCCCGATCCCGCGCCGCCCCGCTCGATTTACTTCGCCGGCGCGGCGTAGACCGCCTCGATGACCGGAAGCTTCACGCTCGCGACCGCGACCGGAGCCCGATTTGTGGAGTGGAACGTGGCGTAGACGACGCCCAGCAGATTGTGGCTGTTGACCACCGTGCTGTCGGGTTGGTCGTTGTGGTAGCCCTTGACCTGCCAGCCACCGTCGACGGAAGCGATCACCCGGTGCGCGACCTTCTCGCCGAAGCGATTCACATAAACCGCGATCATGCCGACACGCAGGCGGGCGGCATCGATTTGTTTCACCACCACCACCGCGTCATCGCTAAAGAAAGGAAGCATCGATTGGCCGGCGATCCGCATCACGCTCAAGTCGGACCTTTGCGCCACCAGCGCCAGCGCATCCGCAACAGCCGTGTCGAATGTCGCGCCGGCCATCTGCCGCTCCGCCGCCCGGGCCGGCGTCACCGCCAGCAGCGCGCAGAGCGCGGCACTCGCGATGAGGCTTTGGCGGACTGGGAGCTCGAAGATCACGCCGCCAGCTTAGCCGCCGGAACGTTTCCCGGGTATTCGGCCCCAACCTTAGACCCCGGCCTGTGTTTCCTTAAACAGGAACGGTCCCCTGCCCAAAACTCCCTAGTGTCATTCCCATCGATGCTGCAGGGAATACCCAGACTGCCTTAGGCAAATCCCCTCACGTGATGGGAATCCATTCCTCCTGCATTGAGATTTATTTTGCTGAATTCACATCTATCAGCGTAATAATAACTTGATCGACATCGCACGCCGAAAGCTCGCGTAAGCATCCGTAATGTCACTTTGGGCGCACCGCCGCGCTCAGCGCGGCTTCGATCCCGGGTTGCTCGAAGCTGAATCCGGTTTCCAGCAAACGTTGAGGCTGCACTCTCGTGCTGGCCAGAAGCATCTCCTCGGCCATCTCCCGGAACAACGTCCGCAGCACGAATGCGGGTACCGGAGGGAAAGTCCAGCGACGGCCCAAGGCGCGGGCGAATGCTTTGGCGAAGGCCGCGTTGCGGACGGCCCCCGGCGCGACCGCGTTGACCGGTCCGGTCAGCCGTTCGTCGCGCAATCCGTGCCATACCGCCCGCACCAGATCATCAATCGTGATCCAGCTCATCCATTGTCGTCCGTCACCGAGGCTGCCTCCGCAGCCGGCGCGAAACACCGGCCGCAACTTCGCCAGTGCGCCGCCGTCGCCCAACACGAGTCCGATCCGCAGCATGACCGTCCGGATGCCGACCGATTCAGCGACCCGCGCCTCCGCCTCCCAGGCGTGACAAACTCCCGCGAGGAACCCCTCGCCCGGCCCGCTTCCTTCGGTCAGCATCTCCTCGCCGCGGTTGCCATAGTAACCGATGGCCGAGGCGCTCACGAACACCCGCGGCTTGTGATTCATGTGCGCCATCACCGTCACCAGCGTGCGTGTG
>JBAZMN010000237.1:0-4169 GCA_041649735.1 Opitutaceae bacterium
TGCTACGGCCTCTGCAAAGTGGAGCCAGGGTATAGGAGACCTCGACACTACCAGGTCGAATGCCTCGTGAATCGTGTTGTCAGGGCAGATGGCGAATTCCGCCCCGATCTGAGCCAACTTCTGCACGGATGACAGCATCAATTCCGCGACCTGTTCCCAGTCTCCGCTGCGGATGTGGTCCATATACTCGGACAACGGATGAGTATGCAGGGAAACTTCCGGATGCATGTGCTCGCCCATCCTCGCAGGCGCTTCTGCACAGAACGTCCGATAGCACAGCGCTGCTCCTTCCGCGCTGCAAGCAACTATTCCCACATGTTTCGCCATGCTGTCCTCCTGTCACATGCGCTCAAGCGCCACGCGGTCCGATGTCGGGTTTCGTTCTTGACGGGAAACAGCCCATACTCTATCACAGGACTGCTGCGCTCAGCAACGCCGGTTTCGCACCGCGCAGGAGAAGGCTCGTGCCGAGGTTTGTTTCTAGTCCATAGGCCCTGGAGGTGCGTCTGCGATGGCTCCGACGGGATCGTTACAATGTGTCGGCTGCGGCTTCTGTTGTTTGGAAAGAATTTGCAGGACAGGCGCCGTGATCTACGGAAATTACACTAATCCGTGTCCCGCGCTGCTATGGAACGGGACTCGTTACCTCTGTTCGCTGTACCTCGGTGACCCGTCCCGGTACGAGCATTTCCTGGAAATCGGCGGCGGTTGCTGCTTTCCTCTGAACCCTCGAAGGCAGGCCACCGTGGAGAACACCTGACGATTGGCAGGGAAAGCCAGGGCTGCCTGCACGGAGGAAAAGTCAGGAAGAACCGAAATGGCAGCCCCGGTCAGGTGCAATGTCGTCAGCCGGGTCCAGCATCCGCCTCCCCGAGCCAACTCGGGTTCTTGGCTGTCCCGTCGAACCCATTTGTTGTCTTGAATCCTTCATACTTGCCCCGGGAGGCTGCCTGAGCCGTCCGCGCGAGGAGGTCGGCGACCTGCGCCTGTGTCAGAGGCCGGAACGTCTTGACCACGTCCAGATCCTGCTTGAGGATCGCGAGGCTGTCGATCCCGGTGATGACGGTCGAGGTCGGCAGGTTCATCGCGTAGAGGAGGCACTCGATCGGGGTCGCGGTCTTGCTCGCAAGGATGAGACTGTCCCCCATGGCCTTCATCCCGAGTACACCGATACCCTCCTTCACCAGTACCGGCAGGACATGGTGCTCGAAGCTTCGGAAGTGCGCGTCCATGACGTTGAGCGGCATCTGCACCGCGTCGAAGCGGAACCCGTTCTCTTTCGCCACCTCCAGCATCCGCAGATGCACGAGCGGGTCCTTGTGCCCGGTAAATCCGATGAACCGGACCTTCCCCGCCTTCTGTGCGGCGAGAACCGCCTCCTGGGCGCCGCCTTCGGCAAAGATCCTGTCGGGGTCCTCCAGCCGGATCACCTCATGGTGCTGTAGCAGGTCGATCACATCGGTCTGCAGCCGGCGGAGGCACTGGTCGATCTGCTCTGCCGCGGCCTTCTTCGTGCGCCCGTCGATCTTGGTCATCAGGAAGACCTTCTTGCGGTAGCCGTCTCTCAAAGCCTTGCCCATGCGGATCTCGCTGCCGCCGTCGTGGTAGTCCCAGCAGTTGTCCATGAAGTTGATACCCGCGTCGATGGCAGCGCGGATGATCTCAATGCTGTCCTTCTCTTCCTTCTGCCGGCCGATGTGGTGGCCGCCCAGGCCGATCAGAGACACTTCCTCCCCGGTGCGCCCCAGCGGGCGGTACCGCATCTCGCCGCGAACCGTCTCCTTGGGCCGCTCCAGCGTGTCCGTACCGGCCGCCCATGCGCTGGACGCCAGCGGGACCGCGGTGGTCGCGGCCATTACTTCAAGGAACGATCTCCGAGACATGTGGACATCTCCTTCTCTCTGCATAGCTTTCCCTCCGTGATTGCCGGGCTGCAGGGCGAGAAAGTGAATTGTGGCCGGTCCGCATTTCCGTTCTGCCCGAGAAGACTGCCGGCAGCAGACCTTATTAATCGGTACGAATACAACCTCGTGGCTCCTGCCGACCCTTCAGCCGGTAGCGGGCAACAAAATCTCTTCAGAACCGGCCATTCTTCCCGAGACGTCCACAGTAATCACCCGGTAGCGGTGAGGAAGCTTATCCTTGACCCGGTCTTCAAACGTGAACGGACTCGGCGTCGTTTGCGGGCGATGTTCGACCCGGCCGACAAAGGTGCTTTCGGGATCATGTTCGAAGCCGGCAACGCGAAATTCGTCCCTCCGAATTTCGTAGTGGCTCAGCGGTTGGTCCCCGGCATAAGCCGTCTGCCAGCTCAGGCGTACTACCCGCTGGTCGTCCTGCACTGCCTGGGAAGCGGCAAAATGGCGAGGCGGGCTCAGGGCTTCCGCCTCCTGCTGGAAATAGTTGGTCATGCCCTTCTTGGCACGGGCTGCGGATTGCTCGATCTGACGCCGCTCAGTGTTGTCCATCTGTCCTGAAACACGCGCTGCTGCTAGGTTTTGCTCCAGTTGGTCGCGCTTTCGGTCGGTGTCAATATGTCCGATGCCGATGATGGCCGTGGAGATCCCTGGGGTTGAGAGACTGTATCGAATGAGAGGGGCGCTGGGGATTGACCGGCTGCCCACAGTCCGGACCACGTCCGTCGGTTGTCGGGAAAAATGATTGCCTTTGCCGTACATGGCCCCGTCGGCAAAGACCTTCATCGCTACCAGGAGGGTGTCGATGACGTTGCCGGTATCGCGCTGCATGCACTCCATAAACACCGGGGAAGAGAAGTGGCCGGTAATGCCGATGTGACGTATCAACGTTTCTTCTTTCGGGTTCAGGCCTGTCAGGTTCGTACCATCCCGGTAGTCTCGCAGCGCCGCGAGGGCCCCAATCCACTCCGCCTTGGGGTCCGGGTTGGACAAGCCCTCAAAGATGGCATCCAGCTCGTCCATGTGCGTGAGGTTGTGAATTTGAACCAGGTCCACGTAACTGCCTGGGGGATAATTCCCCCGGCCGTCGCCGAAAATCTGGGACAGAGTGCGCTTCAAATCATCCAAGGTCATTGACCCCGCCGGCCCGTTGGTTACGCTGACCACATTGCCGCGCCTCCCCGGCTGCCCCTTGGCGTAACGCAAGCCGGTCTTGCTCGCCAGGAAGATTGACCGCCGTTTCGCCTCGTCATACTCGGGAGTGCCAGGGATCAGATTGAGGCTGCGAAAAGCTTTGCCATAATTCAACTGGCTCGGGCCGTAGACGTTGGAGGTGTCAAAGTAATTAATCCCCAAATCTACAGCTTTTAGGATGATATGTTGCGGGTCCTCGCCCGGCGGAGTCCATTGCACGGAAGCCTGACCCCCGAGCCCCAGCGTCGTGACTTCAAAACCGGTGCGCCCCAACACTCGGGTCAGGGGTTTGTCCGGTTTGGTCCTTCCCAGGACAACCGCGGGCGGCGCCATGAGGCACAGACCGGCAGCCGCGGCGGTTCGTATGAGATCCCTTCGACTTATGCTCCAACTTTTGTTTGGGTCCTCCATGGTTTACTATCCTTTCATGGTTACGAGGGTGAAGGGCCCACACCTCCCCCGCACATCAATCAATTTATTTGGAGCTGACAGCCAAGCTTGGCGAATGTTCCCCATCTGAAAGCCGGCAGGTGTCAACCGGCAAGATGCCGGTCCTAATGCCCGGTTTTCTTGACTCGTTGTAGCTCTTTAGCTAGGGGAGTGGGTATGAGCATCACGGCCGGGTGATATAACGGTTGGCTTGGAAGGTAACGCGCTCTGCAAGAGAGTCCGGGCCTGGCCTTTGGTCGTCCTCAGGCCGTCACTTCCGCGGGGGAACCGGAAGGCTGACTGTACATGCGAATAGCACTCTCGCCGATGAGATGGGTCAACGCGGTTGCAGTCAGGCCCCCGGCCGGAAGCGCGTAAAGTGGATTCAGTTCAAGCACGTGCACCAGCAGCGGGGCCGCTGCTGCCGCTCCCGTGGCGGCCACCACTGCAGCCATTTCGGGAACACGAGCATCGTCGTCGATGTCTTTTCCATACACCAGTGCGATCTCAAGAATCAGGTACAAATGCATTCTTGTGAGGGCAGAGGCGCCTCCCACAAAGCCCAGCAGTGTCAGCGCCTGCCCTATGCCCGGGAGCAACGCAGGCAGATGCGTCAGTGTTCCGCCGATA
>JBAZMN010000238.1:0-4142 GCA_041649735.1 Opitutaceae bacterium
ACGGAATCTTGGGGAGATGGAGCGGTTGCTGCGGCAGGCGGTTTCCCTCGGCGCCCGTATGGTGATGTTCCACGAAGGGGCCGTGTGTGACTATACCCCCCGGCTCGATCAATTTGCGGAGCGGGTTCCGGATGGGCCGGCCTGCCGGCGGATGGGGGCGCTGGCCCGGCAGTTCGACTGTTTTGTCAGTTTCGGCCTTTCCGAGCGCGATGGACCAGGCGGCGACGAACGGTTCTACATCACCCAAGTGTTCCTCGGTCCCCAGGGACTGGTCTATCGTTACCGCAAGACCTGGCTCTGGCGCGACGACATTGAGAAGGACAAGTGGTATCGAAACGAGCTCACGCGCTATGATCCGGGTACCGGCCCCGAACGCTTCATGATCGATGGCATCGCCGCCACCTGCTTTATCTGCGCCGACGGGAGCGCCCCGCGCTGTCTGCAACGGGCCAAGGCCCTGCGGCCGCAATTGGTATTTTATCCCAATAATCATCCCGGCGGGATGGGGACTTTCCCCATGTACAGCGGCATTGCGCGGGAAATCGGCGCGCCGATGCTGGTGACCAACCGCGTGGGCGACAGCTGGCCGGGCATGTGTCGCGCCTGTCCCGGCGGCACGGCGGTGTTCGATGCCCAGGGGAACGTGCTGGCCAAGGCCAATGCCGAGGGCCGGGAGGAGATCCTGATGGCCGACTTATCGCTCTGACCCGCTCCCGCGCACGGGCGGCCCTGCGTGGGGGTTTCGGCTCACCCTGCAACCGGGCACTAGAAGCCATCCCAAAACCTGAAACAGGTATGAATCACCAGGCATTGGTCGGGGCGCTCTGCTGGCCAGCAGAGTCGCGCCCTTCGAGAGGGACGCAGCAAGCCTGCACCCCTACGATTCGTTCGCCGGTTTTGGGATAGCTTCTTAGACAACCGGCCGCCCGTGGTTAACTTTTTGAATGCACTTTGCTCTGCCTGGACAGTGATGGAGGACTCCCGCAAACACCTTCTGGCATGCACGGAGGAATTCTTGCTGTGAATAATACCCCGCAGCGCCCCGGCGCTCTTGGCCGGGTGGCAAAACTCCTGGGTCTGGTGCTGGGCCTCAGCGCCATCGCCGGTCAGGGTCTCGCCGCGGAGAACACCGGCCCGGTCGCGTCCACGTTTCCATCCCCGCTGGGCCGGTTCCTCCTGGTGGCAGGGGAAGGCCTTTATGTGGTGGAGCCGGACGGCACTCCTTCCTGGTCCTACCATCCGGCGCCCCCGGGGCAGCCGGGCTATGACGATATCATTTACGACGGATGGCCGTTGCCGGACGGTCATTATCTTTTTTCCACGACGCGGTATGTCCGCGAGATCGACCGCGACCAGCGCACCCTCTGGGAGTACCGCGTCAAGGCGCCGACCGAGGTGAAATGCGGGGTGCCCCTGCCCAATGGCAACGTCGCCGCGCTCAACAGCCAGGAACAGGCGATCCTCGAACTCGAGGCCGGCACCGGCCGGGTGCTCCGCCGCACGCCGCTGCCGGCGCAGGGCGACGATCACACGCGCTACATGCTGATGCGCCGCACGCCGGAGGGAAACTATCTGGTGGCGCTGCGCGCGGAGGAACGGTTCGTGGAGGTCACGCCGGAGGGGAAGGTGGTGCATTCGTTCTCCACGCCCGCGGGGGAGGTGGTGCATAAATTCAAATTGCCGTGCATGCCGGTGATGGCGCAGCGCCTGGCCGACGGCACCACGCTCGGCACCGGATTTTTCGGCCTGGTGCGGCTCGATGCCGACTGGAAGCTCAGCTGGTGGTTCACGCACGCGGATGCCGCCCCGCATTTTCCGCTGCTCTTCACCTGGGGGGTGACGGAATTGCCCGACCATCGCCTGGTGGTGGCGAACTCCGACTGGCACTCGCCGCAGGCGGGCGGCAACCGCGTGCAACTGTTCGCGGTCGACGCGGAAAAGCGGATCTCCTGGGTTCTGCCCGCCACCGCCTACCAGCCCTGGAAGCGCAGTGAAGTGGAACCCGCCACCGGCTTCACCGAGCATCGCACCAACATCGTGCAACTCTTGGGTCCGGCCGTTGACGCCAAATAGCCTGACGGGTGGAAACGGAGCGCTGTGGCCGTCCGTGCTTCTCCTGTGGCATGAGGCGGGTTGGAGGGAGAGAGCGGCCGCACTGGGGGCGAGGACCCGCCAGCGCGGGTCGGGGCTTGACCAAGTCGGGAAGCTCGTAAGATGGTAAGACATGACCACCACGCTATCCAGCAAAGGACAGGTTGTGTTGCCTGCGTCCGCCCGCCGGCGGCTTGGCCTCAAGCCGGGGGCCAAGTTCGCGTGTCGGATCCAGGGAGGCCAAATTGTCCTTACGCCTGCTGAGGTGAAGCAGGCCCGCCCGCGTTTGGTGAGGTCAAAGCTTACCGGCTTGATCGTAACCCAGGGACCGAAAGGCGCGCCCGTGGTCACGAACGAGCAGGTGCGCGCGATTCTGGCGGACTTTCCGTGAGATACCTGCTCGATGTTAACGCGCTGGTCGCGCTCGGGCACACGCGGCACGTCCACCATGACCGTGCCGAACGGTGGCTGAAAGGCGTGATGCCAACTGCTGAGATGTTGGGCACATGCGCCATCACGGAATTGGGTTTTGTGCGGGTCAGCGTCCAGACCGGCCTTCAGCCCGATGTGGCCACGGCGGTGCAAGCTTTGGCCAGGCTCAAGGCATCCAGTCCGGTAAAAATGGAACTTTGGGCGGATAGTCTGGGCGTGGACAAACTGCCGCGCTGCGTGAAGAAGCCCGCCGACCTCACGGACGGTCATTTGGTGGAACTGGGGCACGCACATGGTGCGCAGTTGGTGACGCTGGACGGCAAGATCCCCGATGCGGCGCTGATTCCGTGACCCCGCTGTCCCCGGGCAAGGAAGTGTTCGGGCCATGACTGCAAGCCTCGTCGGCCGCCGGTCTCGGTCGTCGATCACAATTGTTTAAACCAGACCCTTTTTGACCATCATTTTCCGGCAGTCGGAAAAGGATGACATGGCTGTTTCGGCTTGCGCAAAAGTAGAACTGCGCAAAAGACGTAGGCTATGAATGAAACTCCTTTTAGCGTGGAAATGTTCAAGATGGCACCGCCCTACGGCCGAATGAATTCGGCTAGGATTCGTGTTGTTCAGTCGGGCGGAAGCTGCCTAGGCGATATCATTACTTACGAGGACAAGAAGAAGGGCCTTTTCGGCTTACGTATCGATGTTGCCCAGCCGCCAGTCGCCGGGAAAATCGTGGTTGATGTGTTAAAGCCAACGAAGGCCCAAATCCAGGGCATCAAGAAGCTCGAAAGCACCGAGATTCCTTTCGAGATCACTCTGTGATAGGACGAAAACCCTTGAAGCGTCCGGCGGTAGTGCGGCTTATGGTGAGGCGGGTTGAACGGCGGCGGTTGTCGAGTGCTACGGCAAGTAAGGACGACGGCAACAGTTGCGCCAGAGAAATGTAATCAAATGAAAACGCCATGGGATTTGGTGTTTCTCGTGCCAGCAGCGATAATTATTGCCGTTTGGCTTATCATAAAAACCAACCGATCGGTTAATTGGTTGCGTATTATCGGTAAGGTTAACTGGTGGCTTTTGATCAATAACCTTAACTTGGTGCAATGGATCAGATATTGGTATCGCTGTTATAAATATGGACCTATCCAAAATCGGGATTATGGGTGCGATCCAAGATTGGTAACTCAAGAATATATCAACGATGCTTGGAACCGTCGGTGGGCTAAAACGTGGAGGCCATCGCGTCCAGTTCGGGAGGGGAGCGAGCCGAGGCTCGGGTGCTAACCTGAGGCAGTAGTCTTTGGGGTTAACGGTGCGCGGAATCGTTGGGGGCCTTCTCAATGGAGGCAGTTGCCTTTGTTTCAGCCTATGGCTTGGATTCGCACAAACTAAGCTCGTCTCTACGGTGACACCTAACGAGGGGAGACATAAGCCACCAAACGGCAACCAGCCGAGTCAAAGACTCTGGTAAGTCAGACTCCAGTAGCGTCCACCAGCCAGGGGGAAGAGGAACCCCCAGCTCGACGGCCTGCGCGCCTGTGCGGCGCTTGCCGTCGCGGTGTTCCACTCGGTCCTCGGGCTTGATCCCAGCCAGGTTCAGCGCATCCTGTATGCCGACCTGT
>JBAZMN010000239.1:0-4134 GCA_041649735.1 Opitutaceae bacterium
CCGCCTTCGCTCTTGTGAGCTTCGGCGCGACTGCTGGTGCCGGACGGACCGAGCCGGAGCCTTGGCGAAGGCTGGCTGGATCGCCATCCTCCTTCGCCCAAGGGCTCCGGCGGACAGGCTGCCCCGCGATGACAGGCAAACTGCACCAACACCGTGGGCCGGGGAACCGGTCACCCGGGATCAACGACCCCGGCGGCTACAACCAACGCGAGCTCCACATCAGCGGAACGATTCGGGCCTCTGCGGGGACAATGGGATTTTTTTTGCCTTCAGCCCCCGTTTCGTGACTAAATCAGCCCTTTCATGAACATCCACGAATACCAAGCCAAGGCGTTGCTGGAGAAATATGGTGTCGCCGTGCCGAAAGGCATTGCGGTCCGCTCAGCCGCCGAATTTGAACCGGCCCTGGCCCAGTTTCCGGAAGGCCCCGTGGTCGTGAAGTCGCAGCTTCACGCCGGCGGCCGCGGCAAGGGCACCTTTACCGACGGCTTCAAGGGGGGCGTGAAGATCGCCCAGAGCAAGGCCGAGGCGCTCGACTACGCGCAGCGGATGTTCGGCAACACGCTCGTGACCGTGCAGACCGGCCCGGCCGGCCGCAAGGTGCAGGCGATCTACTTCACGCAGGCGAGCAGCATCAAAAAGGAGTATTACCTCGCCATCCTCCTCGACCGCGCCTCCTCGCGCCCGGTCATCGTCGCCTCCACCGAAGGCGGCGTCGAAATCGAGAAGGTCGCCCGGGAGACGCCGGAGAAGATCGTCAAGGTCTTCATCGATCCGGCCATCGGCCTCGCCGACTACCAGGTGCGCCAGCTCCTCTTCGGCCTGCGCTTCAATCCCACGGAGGCGAAAAACGCGGCCAAGCTCATCCGCAACCTTTACACCGTGTTCTGGGAGACCGACGCCTCCATGGTTGAGATCAACCCGCTGATCACCACACCCGACGACCAGGTGCAGGCGCTCGACGCCAAGATCTCGTTCGACGACAACGCCCTCTTCCGCCACCCCGAGATCGTGGCCCTCCGCGACCTCAACGAGGAGGACCCGAAGGAGACCGAGGCCGCGAAGCACAGCCTCAACTACATCGCGCTCGACGGCAACATCGCCTGCCTCGTCAACGGCGCCGGCCTCGCCATGAGCACGATGGACATCATCAAGCATTTCGGCGGCAACCCGGCCAACTTCCTCGACGTCGGCGGCGGCGCGACCAAGGAGCAGGTCGTCGCGGCCTTCAAGATCATCCTCACCGACCCGAAGGTGAAGGGCATCCTCGTGAACATTTTCGGCGGCATCATGGACTGCAACGTCATCGCCGCCGGCATTGTCGAGGCGGTGAAGGAGGTCGGCCTCAAGCTGCCGCTGGTCGTCCGCCTCGAGGGCAACAATGTCGCCGCCGGCAAGGCGACCCTCGACGCCAGCGGCCTCAAGCTCGTGAGCGGCGGCAGCATGGCCGACGCCGCGAAGAAGATCGTCAAGCTCGTCGCCTGAACCGCTTTTACACCAAGGCCGCAAAGAACGCGAAGCACGACCAGTACCCTCCTTGGCGAACTTGGCGATCTTCGTGTAGAGCTTCCCTTTCACTCTCACCTTCACTTTCACTTCCCATGTCCATTCTCATCTCTCCCGAAACCAAGATTCTCATCCAGGGCATCACCGGCGCATTCGGCGCCCGCCACGCCCAGCTCTCGCTCGACTACGGCACGCAGGTCGTCGCCGGCGTCACCCCGGGCAAGGGCGGCCAGTTCTTCGAGCACAAGCAGCACCAGGTGCCGATCTTCAACTCGGTCGCCGAGGCCGCCGTGGCCACCGGCGCCACGGTGTCGGCCATCTTCGTGCCGCCGCCCTTCGCGGCCGACGCCATCCTCGAATGCACGGAGGCCGGCCTCGACCTCGTTGTCGCCATCACCGAGGGCATCCCGGTGCGCGATATGGTGCGCGTGAAGCGCGCCATGGTCGGCAGGAAGACCCGCCTCATCGGACCCAACTGCCCCGGCGTCGTCACGCCCGGCACCGGCCCCGACTCCACCGGCGGCTGCCGCATCGGCATCGCCCCCGGCTACATTCACAAGAAGGGTCACGTCGGCATCGTGTCGCGCTCCGGCACCCTCACCTACGAGGCGGTCTGGCAGGTCACCTGCATGGGCCTGGGCCAGAGCACGTGCGTCGGCATCGGTGGCGACCCGGTCAATGGCACTTCGCACCTCGATGTCATCAAGCTCTTCAACGCCGACCCCGACACCAAGGGCATCATCATGATCGGCGAAATCGGCGGCACCGCCGAGGTCGAGGCCGCGCGCTGGATCAAGGACAACTGCCAGAAGCCTGTCGCCGGTTTCATTGCGGGCGCCACCGCCCCCGCCGGCCGCCGCATGGGCCACGCCGGCGCCGTCATCGGCGGCAAGGAGGATACCGCCGCGGCCAAGATCGCCATCTTCCAGGAATGCGGCATCGAGGTCGCGGTCACACCCTCCGACATGGCCGACGCCCTCCGCCGCTCCGCCCGGGCCAAGCACAAGAAGCTCGCGTAGCAGGGGCGCGATCTTGTCGCGCCCTTCCCCCTCCAAGGCCGGACCTCACGTCCGGCCTTTTTGTCTCGGCACGCCCTTCGGCCTTATGCCTTCCTTGGAATGATCAGCGGGATCGCCTGATTGCGAAATCGGCGGTACCGCCGGAAATCGTCATCCACCGTGATCAGCCGGGCGCGGGGATAAAGTTCGGAAAGGACGACCAGCGTGGCGTCGCCCGCATCCATGCGGTCGTATTTTGCCAGCAATTCGCCCACACGCTGTGGATGCTCGGCGAGAACGGATACGAGCCGAAGACGGCCGGACGCCAGCATGCGCATGATCTCCTGGAGCGCCGGGCGGTAATGACGCAACAGGTAACAAGCTTCACCGAGCGCGGTTTCGGTTGTCGCCAGAGGCTCGTCGATGACCGTGAGCGTTAGCGCACTCCATCCGTGCCATTGGTCGTCAGCACTGAGCAGACCGACGATCGGGCCCGCATCGACCAGGTAGTCAATCGCCGAAACCTTCACGGGTGGAGAGATCGCGCGGAGCACCCTTTACCATCCCCGCCACGCGCCGGGCCCACTCGCCAAATGAGGCGGTGTCGCGATGCGCCTCGCGTTCGGCGGCCTCCTTGATGAAACGCGACACCGGGATGCCGCGGCGCTTGGCCGCAGCCCGGATCTTTCGCGAGACGGGTTCGGGAGCGTGGAACGAAAGCGTCGGCATGATCTATAGGTTTCTAAAGCTGGCCCCGGAGTCAAGCCGCGGCAGACAAGATCGCCGTTCTCCAAGAGTGCGGCATCGAGGTCGCGGTCACGCCCTCCGACATGGCCGATGCGCTCCGCCGTGCCGTCCAAGCCAAAGGCGTTGCGCTGGCGTGAGAAATAAGTATCTGCTGCTACTGACCTGCGTCTTATGGAAAGTCACTTCCGGCCAAAATGGAACTGATAATACTTAATTCGGAAATTCTCAGAGCCTCTCGGCACTATCTTACCAAGAGACTGAAATTCAGTGACTTTAAGCGCCTCACCGGAATCTCGCTCAAACGGGTACAAAGGCACTACGATAATTGGACAGAGGCCTGCAGAGCGAATGACCTCGAACCAGGTCCAACTGGGCGCGAAAACTTGAAGCCAAATTATGGACCCGGAAAAGAATACTATGAAAGAGAGCTACGACGAGTAGCGGCTATGGTTAGTCCAGGAGCACTCAATCAGAAATTACTATTTGCAAACGTATCGTTCACTGCACGGCCTATTCGGAGTCATTGGGGTAGTATAACAAATGCCTTCAAGGAACTTGGAATTCCAATATCGCCAAAGTATCACGAGGCGCTTCCACTAGAGACGCTTGCTTCGGATTTCGTCAGTGCAGTTCAAAGCCTGAGAAATGAACGTATCCCCTCAGTAGTTCAGCTCGCACGTCGTTCTGGTCGCAGTCAGTATTGCTATTCCGAGAAATTTGGCGGCTACCCAAAATTCAAGAAAGCAGCTATTGAATTCCTTCTTGCCCACCGTTTTTTTGATCCGGCGACACAGAGTCTGCTGCAAGAAGAGCTAAAGAAAGTTGGTGGAACTGCAGATCTTTCCGCTGCGACTTCGCGGACCCATTTTCACGGTAAGATGCT
>JBAZMN010000240.1:0-4114 GCA_041649735.1 Opitutaceae bacterium
CCTTGTCGTTTTCGGGCTGGTGGCTGGGCCGGTATGACCGCTATCCGCATTTCACCCGGTTTTTCCCGGCGATCTCGCCGGAGGTGTCCTATTACCCGACGGTGGCGGAGATGTGCGCGATCGTGCGGGCCCGGTGCCGGCCCGGTCAGGTGCTGGTCATCGTCGGCGGCAATTCGATCTTCTACGGCTCGGGCCAGCCGGCCGAGCTGCTGTGGACGCGGCGGCTGCAGGAACTGCTCGGCGACCGCTATTGCGTCGTGAATCTGGCCTTCCGCGGCGCGTCGGCCTCGGACGGCGCGGCCGTCGTGGCGGAGGTGCTGCGGCGCGAGTTTCCGCGCCAGATCTACGTGGCCAACGTGGGCACCCTGCAGGCGATCAATCCAATGGGCAGCATTCCCTACCGCTTCATCTTCTGGGAAGCCTATTACAAGGGGGAGCTCGCGCCATATGCGCCGCGCGATCAGATCGTGCATGCCTACTTTTGGGATGACCGGAGGCATCGCAGCGAATGGCTCGATACGGCGGGCCGCGTCTGGCTCGACCGGGCGCTCCATTTTCGGGATTTCTGGAACGCCGTCGCCCGGGACTGGTTTTTCACCGTCCCGACGGCCTATTATCCCACCCTGGCGGAGGGATTGCGGGCGCGGGCTTCGTTTTCCGACCGGGAGGGGAATTTTGACGACACGCCTTTCCCGCTGCGTTTTCGGGCGGACACGCTGAAACTGGAGATGAACATCACCCGGGGATTTACCGGACCGCATTATGAGCGCACCACGGACGGGCAATGGAAAATGCGCGGCCCGGAGAACAAGGAGTTCAACTGGTTCATCCGCGTGGCCATGCCCGAGGCGTTGCGGCGCCGAACCCTCATCGTGGTGAGCAAGAACAGCCCGTTCTATGTCGACAGGCTCTCCGCGGATGAGCGGGCGCGGGACGAGCAAAGCTACGGCGACAGCCTCGCCATCTGGCGCGCCGCGGGGTACCACGCGACGACCTACACCGACAATTTTACCGCCAGCGATTACGGCGACCGGGCCCACCTGACGGTCTCGGGCGGGCGCAAGCTCGCCGCGCTGGTTGCTGACAACATCCGTCCCATGGCCGTGGAACTCGGCTACCTCTCACCCTGACTACATGAAAGTGCTCCAAATGTTGCTTGTGCGTCTTCCGCCGTGGCTGGCCTCGCTGCTCAGCCATGTCCTGTCTTTGGCGGCCGGGGCGCTCGCCGCGGTCATTCTGCACTATATCCTCTATCGTATCGACCTCCCGAGCAAGCCGTTCATCTATGTTGCGTTTTGAAGCCCGAGCGACTCAAGGACGGCGCGGATTTTATGGGTTGCAATCACCCGGAAAATGCCGCGGGCTGGCACGCCCACCTTTTTTGCAATCCTTATCTATAATCATGCCCTCCATGCTAGTTAGAGTAATCCGGTTGCTGGGTGTTGGTCTGCTGGCTGTGCCGGTGATCGTGAGGTCCCAATCCCCTTCCAATCTGCCGCCGTTGCCGGAGGACCTGATTCCTCCATTGCGGACGATCCTCGTCTCGGCGCTGGGGCAGTCGCCGCAGATGATCGCGCAGAACATCAACATCACCCAGGCAGAGGCCATCCGTATCCAGAATGCCGCGGCGATGTGGCCCAGCATGAATGCCTACGTCAACTACACCAGCACCAATACTTCGGTCAGTTCCAGCGTCACCAGCTCGAACTCGGGCATCTTCTATACGCTCTCGGTTTATCAGCCCATTTACCAATGGGGCGCGCTCAAGGCCCGGGCCGATTCCGGCAAGATCGGGATCAAAATTGCCGAGCATCAATATGCCGATGCCTACCGGCTGCTGGTCGTAAGCCTGCGGACGCAGTTCCTGGGGTTGGTGGCCAAAAAAATTGCCCTGCGCAACGCCGGGTACGCCCTGAAACAGGCGGAGGAAGGTCTGGCCCTCGCGCAGGAAAAATTGAAGGCGGGGCGCATCTCCAATGAGGAAATCATGGAGCCCAATCTGGCGGTGGACGACGCCCGCCTTGCCCGCGACCGGGCTCAGGAGGACTTGGACAACTCGCTCCGGCTGTTGCGGCTGACCGTGGGCCAGTCCGATTTCAACGTGGCGGACATCCCCGAGGGTGTGCCCCAACCGGTCTACGATCTCGAAGTGGTCGTGCGCCTTTTGCAGGATTTTGTGCGCACCGGGGCCGAGGAGACCTATCAGGCGCTGGTTTATCGCGACTATGTCAAGCAGGCGGATCTCGATTACCGGATTGCCCGCGTCAATCTGCTTCCGAAATTCGCCTTCAGCGCCTCGCTCAGCCAGCAAAACTACACCAGTGCCGCAACAAACTACGTGAGCCAGATCGGCATCAGTTCGAACAGCTGGAACATCGTGGCCAACTGGTCGATCTTCGACGGCTTTGCCACGCGGGGCGCCAAGCTCTCCGCGCTGACGCGCAAGCGCACCTATGAACGCGCCCTGCGCACGACCGCGAACCAAACGCTCGCCCAAGCCCAGGATCTCGCCAAGCAGCTCGATTTTGCCTGGCGCTACCTGCAGCTCCGGCAAACCCGGCGGGACATGAGCGAGACCCAGTTCAAGCGCGCGGAAGACAACCTCAAGCTCGGCCAGACCTCCCAGACGGCCGTCAATACCGCCGAGCTGGCGTTTTACTCCTCCGAGCTGACCCTGGCCAGCGCCCGCGGCGATTTCCTGAACGGCTGGTCGCAATATCTGTCCACGCTCTGCATTGATCCGATGATCAGTCAGGTCCCGGCCGGTTATCTTAAAGATGGCAAATAATCCCCCCCGTTTTGGCCTGAAGCTGGCGGCCGCCCTGGTGGGGCTGGTCGTGGTGGTCGTGGCTCTGACCTATCTCCTCCGTCCCTTGGCACTGGTGGCGGTCGTCAAGCGCGACAAGGCCGTCAACGCCAAGCCCGGCAGCGTGACCGTGCAGGCCGAGCGCGAGACCGACCTCAAGTGCGCCTATGGCGGCCGGATCCTGCGCAGCACGCTCATTGCCGGAAAACACGTGCAGGAGGGCGAGTTCCTCGTGCAGCTCGACACCCGCGAACTGGAGCTGGACATCCAGAAGACCGCCAGCGACGTGGAATCGCAGGAGAAACGCATCGCCGTCGGTTCCCCGCTCGACAGCCAGATCGCGAGCGCCCGCGAGGAGCTCGCGAGCAAGGAACGGGTCTGGAAACTCGGCAGCATCTCCGACAGCGAATACGTGGGCCAGCAGCGCGCCGTGAAGCAGCTGGAGCAACGGCGGGAGCTGGAAAAACTGGAGGACCAGCAGAAGCTCGACGGGCTCAAAAACGCCCTGAGCACCAAGCGCCTGCAGCTCGAGGGCATGACGCTCCTCTCCCCCTTTGACGGCGTGGTGGCGCAGGTGATGGCGAGCAAGGATGACATCATCGGTCCCAGCACCCCCATCGCCCATCTCATCACCACCAGCCGGATTGTGGAGGGGAAGATCAGCGAGGAGGATTTTGCCGACATCCGGGTCGGCCAGAAGGCCTCGGTGCGCTTCCTGACCTATGGCGAGTCCGCCTACCATGCGAAGGTCAGCAAGATCCTGCCGACGGCCGATCCGGCGACCCAGCGCTACGTCGTTCATCTGGAGGTCGAGATCCCGCCGGAGAAGCTCGTGCCGGGCATCACCGGCGAGGTGTCCATCGACGTCGGCGAGCATGAGCACACCCTGATCGTCCCGCGCCGGGCGCTGTCCGGCCACAGCCTCTTCGTGGTCGACTCCGGCCGGGTCGAGCTGCGCAAGGTCGAGGTGGGCTATGTGAGTCTCAACGAGGTCGAGATTCTCTCGGGGGTCAAGGAAGGCGAGCAGGTGATCGTCGAGCAGCTGGACCGCTTCCGCCCGGGGGACCATGTGCGCGTCGAAATTGAAAAATAAGCCGCGTCCGCCCGTGGAGACCGGGAATATGACGCCGGGACTGGCCCGGCTTCCGCAAAGGGGCCTCCTTCCCGAGGGTTTTGGTTTTCGATTTTTGCTTTTCGACTTTCCGACAGCCCCATGACGTCACCCAATTTCCAGATCGCAGCGCGGTTTCTCACCGCCAAGAAGCGGGCGATGCTCATGAGCCTTTCCTGCATCATCTTGGGGGTGGG
>JBAZMN010000241.1:0-4066 GCA_041649735.1 Opitutaceae bacterium
CACCCCGGGCGGTCGCCGGCTTCGAAGGGGGCAGTCAGGGCCAGGTCAGGCAGGCCGGTCAGAGCCGGATGGAGGAACTCACCGGCGAGCAGGTTTATCGTCAGGCGCTGTGGGTGCAGCGGGAGTATGGCCTGCCGGGGAAGGACCTCATCGATTTTGGGGGCCGGGGCGGCTACCTCGAATGCATCACCACGTACGCGCACGGCACGGCCGGGCATACCGCCGTCCAGGCCTGGGCGCTGGCCGAGCATGCCCGCGCCTTCGGCGAGCACAACGCCGCCGAGCGGGCGGCGCTGCTGCGCGGCATCCAGTCGCTGTATCAGCCGGATCAGGGCTTTTTTGTCTGCCTCCATCCCGACGGCCAACAACTGCCGGCCGCCAATCTTTACGACCTGGGGATGGTGCTCAACGCCGTGGGGGGCGATCTACCCAGGGAATGGGTCGCCCGGATGACCCGGTTCGTGCGCGAGGAACTGGCCACCCCCACCTGGGCCCACTGCCTGTGGCCCGCTGATCTGGACACCGCCAGCGGGATCCGCGCCGATCACCAGTGGGCCGGCTGTTACGGGGCCTGGCCGGCGCAATTCCTGCTCGGGGTGCTGCGTACGGACCATTACGAAGACTGGATCGAGGAATGGATCGCGGGGCTTTCGCAAGTGACCCTGCAGGGGCCGTTCGCCCAGGCCTACTGGACCGAGGACATGGCGGATCCGGAAGCCGGGGCCGCGCCGAAGGTTTTTGATGATCTGCCCCAAGGGGATCACTGGGTGAACAGCCCCGGGGCACAGTTTGCCGAGATGGTGCTCGACGGCATCGCCGGCCTGCAGGCGTCGGTGGACGGCCGCCTGCAGGTCGACGCCCGGGCGCTGCCGCTCCGCAAAGGACTGCGGGTCGAGGGCATCGCGCACCGCGGCTCCAGCTACGTGCTCGACGGCGGATTGAGGAAGATTTCGTAACGAAACCAGACATGCCGTACTTCTTACCACGCCATCCGATGCGCAGACTCCTTCCTTTCTTGATCCCGATTTTTGCCTTGGGCGGCCGGGCCGAAGTGACCCTGGCACCGTTGTTCGCCGATCATGCCGTGTTGCAGCAGGGCCGGCCGGTGCCCGTCTGGGGCCGGGCCGCCCCCGGGGAAAATGTTTCCGTCACGTTTCGTGACCAGACCGCCACCGCCACCGCTGATCAAGACGGCCGCTGGATCGTTTACCTCGATCCTCTCCGGCCCGGGGCCCCGGCGGATCTCATCGTCAGTGGGAAAAACACCATCAGGCGGGAGGACATCCTCGTGGGCGACGTCTGGATCTGTTCCGGTCAGTCCAACATGGAGTTTATGGTCTGGGGGCCCCCGGGCGATGTCTACGGGGTCGACCACGCCGACGAGGAGGTTGCGGCCGCGCACTACCCGCTCATCCGCCATTTCAAGATCGAGCGCGACCCCGGCGACCGGCCGCCCGCGCAGGTGCACGGATCGTGGGCGGTCTGCTCGCCCGCGACAGTGGGCAAGTTCACCGCGGTCGGCTATTTCTTTGCGCGCGACCTGCAGCGGAGAACCGAGGCGCCGATCGGCCTGATCAACAGTTCGTGGGGCGGCTCGCCGGTCGAATCCTGGATGAGCGCCGCCGCGCTGGCCAGCGACCCGGCGTTTGCCGTTGTGCGCGAGCGCTGGCGCGAGGCGCTGGCCGCCTACCCGACCCCGGCCGCCTACGAAAAGGCGCACGCCGAGTTCAAGAAGGCCGAAGCCGCCGCGATCAAGGAGTGGCTGCACGCCCCGCCCGGGAGCAAGCGGACCACCCTCGTCAAGCTGGGCGAGGTCTATCAGCACATGCCCCACGGGCCGGACGATCCCTTTGCCCCGGAAGTGTTGTTCGACACCATGATCGAGCCGATCATCCCCTATGGTCTGCGCGGCGTCCTCTGGTACCAGGGCGAGAGCAACGCCGGCCACCCGACCGAATATCACGCGCTGTTCGCCGCCCTCATCACCGACTGGCGCCGGCGCTGGGGCCAGGGGGATTTTCCGTTCTATTGGGTGCAGTTGCCAAACTTCGGCCCCACCGACCCCGACGGCACCGACTGGCCGCGGCTGCGCGAGGGCCAGGCCCAGACGCTCTCGCTGCCGCACACCGGAATGGCGGTGACCATCGACGTCGGCAACCGCGACGATGCGCATCCGCGCAACAAACAGGAGGTCGGGCGCCGGCTGGCGCTGATCGCCGGCCACGAAATCTATGGCGTCCCGGGCGGTTGGAGTGGACCCATGTTCAAAGCCGCCGAGCGTGAAGGGGCGGCCATGCGCGTGCATTTCGCCCATGTCAACGGGGCTCTCGTGACCCGCGGCCAGCCGCCACCGGCTTTCGCCGTCGCCGGCGCCGACCGGCGCTTTTTCCCGGCCGCCGCGCGGATTGATGGCGACACGTTGTTGGTCTCCGCCCCGGAAGTCACGGCGCCGGTCGCAGTCCGTTATGCGTGGACCAACGCGCCGGACGCCAGCCTGTTTGACAGCATCGGCCTGCCCGCCGCACCCTTCCGGTCTGATGATTGGTAGGGGTGACCTCCATCAAGGGCAGATCAAATCTGCCTCCTGAATATCATGAGACCCTTCTGCTGGTGCCGTTCCCTCGCTTGGATCGCGGCCATTGGCTGGGCGGTCGGCGCTTCAGCGGTCGCGACCGGCGCCGACAGCCCGACGGACCGGCTGGCTTGGTACCGCGACGCCAAATGCGGTTTGTTTATCCATTGGGGGCTGTATGCGGAGCTGGCCGGCGTCTATCACGGCCAACGCATCGACCAGGGAACAACCAATGGATTGGGTGAGTGGATCATGTACAACGCGAAGATCCCCGTCGCCGAATACGCCGGCTATGCGCGCCAGTTCAATCCGGTGAAGTTTGATGCCGATGCCTGGGTGCGCCTGGCGAAGGAGGCGGGCATGAAATACATCGTCATCACCGCCAAGCACAGTGACGGCTTCGCGATGTTCAAAAGCACGGCCTCGTCGTTCAACATCGTCGACGCGACCCCGTTCGGACGCGACCCGCTCCAGGAGCTCGCCATGGCCTGCCGGAAGCATGGTCTCCGGCTGGGGTTTTATTACTCCCAGGCCGAGGACTGGCATCATGCCGGAGGCGGCACCTACAGCGGGCATGGGGACGGGAATGGTGGAGACCCTGCGGCCGGACACTGGGACCAGGCGCAGGACGGCAGCTTCGACGAGTATCTCGACCGCATCGCGATTCCCCAGGTGCGGGAGCTGCTCACCCACTACGGCCCGGTGGCCATCCTTTGGTGGGATATTCCCGTCGGCATGACCCCTGAACGCGCCGCCCGGCTGGCGGCATTGCTCAAGCTGCAGCCGCAAATCATCACCAACAACCGGCTGCTGGATACCAGCAAACCCAACCCCTATTCGGGCGACACCGAGACGCCGGAACAGTTTATCCCTGCCACGGGCCTCCCGGGCCGTCAGTTCGAGGTCTGCATGACGATGAACGAGACCTGGGGCTTCAAGGCCTACGACGACAATTGGAAACCCGCCGGCGATCTCATCCGCAAACTGATCGATATCGCGAGCAAGGGGGGAAATTTTCTGCTCAATGTCGGTCCGAACGCCCAGGGCGAGATCCCGGCGCCCAGTGTCGAGCGTCTGCGTGTGTTCGGAGCGTGGCTGCACGCGAACCAGGAGTCGATCTACGGCACGACTGCCAGCCTCTTCCGCCGGCTGCCGTGGGGCCGCAGCACGACCAAGGGCAACACGCTTTACCTGCACGTGTTCGACTGGCCGGCGGATGGTCGCCTGGTGGTGCCCGGCCTGAGGACGCCGGTCCGCCAGGCTTCGCTGCTGGTTTCGCCGCAGCCGCTTGCGACCAAAACCGAGGACACGGATCTGGTGGTCAGCCTGCCCGCCCAGGCTCCCAACGCCGTCGCGAGCGTCATCAAGCTCGAATTTGCCACTCCGCCGGTGGTCGAACAAACGCTGCCCGTGCCGGACGCGACCGGGGTCATCGAACTCCCGGCCAGCCTCGCGGCCGTCATCAATGCCTACGGGGCCAACGCGCGCCTGCTG
>JBAZMN010000242.1:0-4065 GCA_041649735.1 Opitutaceae bacterium
GGATGGCGCGCAGGAAGCGGGGTTTGGTCAGTTTTCGCCAGGCCCGGGCCAGTTCCGCCTCGAGGACTTCGCGATGCCGCTCCAACCGCCCGACCAGCGGCTGGGGCGGCGACGGCCCCTCGCTCCGGACGCGTGCAAGCGCCAGGTCCACGTCGCGGATGCGGCCGAGCGCCTCCTCCACCCGGTGCACCCGCTTGATCAATTCGCCGGCCGGCGGACCGAGGACATCGCCGAAAAACCCGCCGATGTGGCGGGTGCGCCGCAGCGTGATCCGCAGCCGGTGCAATTCGTCGGGCGAGCGCGCGTGCCGCCGGGCCAGCCGGAGGGACCGGCGCAGGCTCTTGGCGAGCGCCCGGCGGCCGAGCGTTTCCAGCGCGCCCGGCGGCGCGGCCTTGAGCACTTGCGGAATCTCGCAGCGGAGCAGGCGGCCGATCCGGTTTTGCAGCGCCGCGAACGACGCGCCCTTGAGATGCCGCAGCACCGTGACCTGCTGCAGCCGCCGCAACTCGCCCTGATGGCCGATGAACCGGGCCCAGCGCGGGTGCCGGCCCAGCTGCGCCTTCCGCGCCTCGCCCGTCAGATAGTCGATCAGGACGTCGAGGTCGCGCGCCTCCCCGAGGGCATCGTTCAAATTCTGCAGGTCGCGGTCGATCCGCGCGGCAGAGGTCGCCGCCAGCGGCTTGCGGAACACCCGCAGCACCGCGCGCATCCGGCGGATGGCGACGCGAACATCATGCAGCGCCCCGCTGTCCTTCGCCGCGAGCGCCCCCCCGACATTGGCCAGCAACGCCCGGAAATGCAGGAACAATAGCCGTCGCGCGGCCTCGACGGACGTGAGCCCGGGCTCCACGAGCGGCGCCGGCGGAAAGGATTTGCGGGCCGCGGCGGTGAGCCGGAGGCCCAGCGGAAATGCGGCGCGCCAGATGTCGGCCTTGCTTTTGGCGGCCTCGAGGTTCGGCGGAAAGTGGCGGCAGTGGATGCTGGCATGGATCTTCCGCCGGTCCTCCTGCACGGCGACAATCACGGCGTCCTGCAGATGGCCGTAATCCAGCCCGTCCGCGACGCGCAGGTAGGCGGCCAGCCGCAGCGCCCGCCGGGAATCGGGCCGCCCTTGCAGCACGGATTTCGCCTCGTCGCCCTGCAGCCGCGCCGGATGCAGAAAAATCGCGGCCGCAATGTCCGCGCGCTGGCTGTCGGTGAATCCTTTGAGCCCCTCCCGCAGGACGATCTCCCGGCTCATCCGGGCATGCTGCCGCGGATTGGCGCCAAAGCCGATGTCGTGCAGCCGGCACGCCGCCTCGAGCAGGGGGCGGTCGCCGGCCGGGGCGCCGACCAGCCGGCAGGTTGCGTCGAACAGATGCAGCGCCAGCGCGGCGACATGACCCGAGTGCATGTCCTCGTTGCCTTGCTTCGCGCACAAGTCCTCCACCGACAGCCTGCCTGGAGAATACACCCGCATGATTTTGCTCCGTCGTTCCCGTGTAGCCCTGGCGTCGTTCACAGGCAATGCCGGAGATGGCGGTGGTGTCCGCCATCAGACCGGAAGTGCGGAATCCAGGCGGCTGCGCCCGGCCGCGATTGGCCGCTTACGCGCGCCTCCGCGGCTGGGGCTGGATGCCGGCGCCGCGGGCGAGTTCGCGATGGATGCGGCTCACCCGCTCGACCTGGCCCTTGGCCGGGAATCGTTCATAGAAACCCTCATTGCGGAAGGCGCGCATCTGTTCCGTCCAGGGCGCCAGCCGCTCGCGCCAGCGCTCGACCCGGTTTTCCGCGGGTCCGGGATCCTGCGCGGCCAGGTCGGCGCAAACCCGGATCAGGGCTTTCAGCGTCACCGCCTTGGTGACCATGTAATCGGAGTTTCCCCAAGCCTCGCCGCAGACCCCGGCGGCCGCCTTGAGGAAGTCGCGCGCCATGGCGTAGTACTTCGCCGCCGCGTGTTGATCGGTGCCCTCCGGTTCGATCTTTTTCCACTCCTGTCTTACCCAGCGATGGATTTCGTTGAACAGCTCGGCCTGCAGGATCCATTTTTCCTGCCGGCTCCGGCCGCCGAGGCGGTTGATCCGGTAGCGCAGCGGGCTGTCCGCCTCGCGATAAAGCATCTCGGCGATGTGCGCGGCAAACAGGCGGTCCGGCTCCGCCCAGGACACCCGTTCATAGAGGTCCACCAGGTGGCTCTTGTTGATGCGCGTGGGGGTGGAGTTGATGATCACGAACATCTCGGTGGCAAAATCCTCGCTCCGGCCGTCGAAGATCACGCAGGGCACCTGGATGCTCTGGGCTTCGGCGGGATGCGTGCGCTCGTAGAATTGCAGCGCGGCCAGCCGGTGCTGTCCGTCGATGATCAGGAATTTCTCCTCCGGCTCCTGGAGGCGGCCGACCCCGCTGCCGTCGTCCCAGGCCTCGAAGCGCAGCTTTTGCGGCGTGAAAAGCAGGACGGTTCCCGGAATGGGCGGCTGGGTGATGGCGGTTTCGTAGAAATTCCGGATCGCCCGCACCTTCGTGCGCGAAAGCTGCCGCTGAAAAGCCCGGTCGCTGCGTTCGATGCGGGCGATGAATTGCGCCACATCGTCATCGGCGGGCACCTCCTCGGGTTTGATCCCCCCGCCCTCCTCGTCGTAATAGCGGCTGATGAACCGCACCCGGCCCAGAAGGCTTTGCGAGGGATAGGAGGCAAAGTAGAAGAGGGCGTCTTTCTGGCGGACTTGAGTGGCGATCATGGCAGGATCCTGGTTGATTGGTTTGTCGTTCGTCGCGTCCCTCGCCGTGGGGATTCTATCGGACACGCGCCGCGGGGACAAGTTACGATCAGGGAGAATAATCACCGCACCGGACCACAAAGACGGACGGAGGCCCAGCGGCGCCGGCCGCCGCGGTGGATGGGATGCAGCCGCCGGTTTAAGCGGCGCGGGAGAGTTTGTGGACCCGAAGCCCGGCCGGCTCTAAAGCTGGATCTGCCAAGTATTCAGACCCTTTTGCAAAGTAAGGGAGACCCTCTTGGTCGTCATGCCTGCCTGCACCACCACTTCGTAGTCTCCGCGAAAGCCATCAAACCGGCATTTACCCTCCGCATCGGTCGTCAGCGACAAACGGGTCCACCAGGTTTCCTTGATCAGTTGCTGCAGCCGCTCGTAGGCCGGCTTGGGTGACAAGTCCGCGCGCACCAACCCGCCGGGCGCCCCCTGCCAGCCGTTGTCGTTGAGATCCCACCAGGTGATCGCCTCGACCGCGGGATGGGAAAAAAGCAGGGTGTACAGCTGCGCCACATATTCGGCCTGCTGCTGTTCGCCCGCCGGTGTTGACGGCCAAGGCCGCGGCCTTTCCCACCCATGCTCGCCCGAGAGCACGGTGACTTCCGTAAAATGCAGAGGTTTGCCATATTTGGCGTAGGTCTCGCAGGTCTCCCAAACTTTTTCCAGCGGCCAGTCCTCCCGATGCATGTGGGCCTGGATGCCGATCGCATCGAACGGCGCATGATCCTGCACGAGCCGGGCGAGCAGGGCTTCGAGGTCCGGACCCAGGTTGTAATCGTTGTAAATCAATTGGGCGGCGGGATTCGCGTCCCGCGCCCAGCGCAAAGACTGCTCGACCACCGGCACGGCGCCGTCCTGGGCAATCCAGCGCGACTCGCCGTTGTCGAATGTCTTCGCTCCTGTCTTGGCATCGACGACGTTCGCGGCCGTCGCCTCGTTGACCACATCCCAACGGTCAACCAAACCATGGAACGCGGGCACGATCCGGGCGATGCGCGCATGCAGGGCTTCCTGGGCCTTCACGGGATCGGAGGGACCCCACTTGGGATAACCTTCGTGCCAGACCAGCGGATGGCCCTTGGTTTCGATGTCATATGCCCGGCACCATTCGGCCAGGCGCCTGAGGTCCTCCTCCCGGGTCTTCCCGGGCTCGGGTTCGTAGTGGTTCCAGTAAAAAGGCAGCGTGGCGTAATTGAACAGGGCGCTGAACTCGCGGGCATAGGTCTGATGTTCCGCCCCGGTGTACGCATACAGGGAAAAGACATTGCATCCGAACAGGAAGGCATGGCGGCGCTGCTCCACCCGGACAATGGCG
>JBAZMN010000243.1:0-4060 GCA_041649735.1 Opitutaceae bacterium
CAACCTCCACACGATCATCGGCACGCACGCCTACCTGTTGCACACCGGCGACCTGGCCTTCGTGCGGCAGAACCTGCCCGCCCTGGAACGGATGCTGGAATATTTTCTCCAGCGCCGCAATGACCGAGGGTTGTTCGTCCTCGGTGGAACCGGCGCGCACCGGCATGACGGCACCGCCATCACGAGCGGGATTTGGTATTACGACAATATCATCACCAGCGGGGTCAACGGCTACTACAACGCCTTTTTCTACCAAGCCTGCGGCGACCTGGCGGACATGGAAGCGGCGGCGGACCGGCAGGAAAAAGCCGGGGCGTATCGAGCCGCGGCGCAACGGATCAAGCAGTCGTTCAATGAGGTGCTGTGGAAGGAGGATGCCCCCGGCGGGCCGCGCTATCTGGATTGGATCGATGCCCAGGGGAAGGAGGTCGATTACTTCTGCGACCTGTGCCAGTGGCCGCCGGTGGCCATGGGCATCGCCTCGCCCGGGCAGGCGCGCAAGCTCGTGGCCACCGCCGACGCGCGCCTGGCCCAGCTCGAAAAAACATCCGGCTACCAAGGCTTCGCCGGTCTGTCGGCTCTCTGGCCGGTGCCGGCCGCGCTCGACAAAATCGGAGAACGCTTTGGGGACTACATGAACGGCGGCAGCCTGCTCAGCCAGACGTACTGGGAAATCGTGGCACGCGCCCGGGCGGGCGACAACGAGGGGGCCGCGCGAAGATTGCGGCTCTTCGCCCGGCGCGCGGCGGAGATCAGTTGGGCCGGCGACAATGCCGCCAACATCAAGGGCGAAATGGCCGGCGGGGACGGCGAACCTTATCTGGCGGACATGGTGGTCACGCCGGCGGCGGTGATCTCCGGCGTCATGGGCATCACGCCCACGTGGGAACGCCTGGAAGTCACACCCCATTTGCCGGCCGGCTGGCCGCGGGCCGAGGCTGATGTGCTCTACAAAGGCCGGCGGCATCATGTGGTGATTGAGAACGGCAAGGTGCAAGTCCGGCCCTTGGAGCAGATCATTGACCTCCCGCTGATGTGGACGATGGATTTCAACCTGCGAACTGCCCCGGGTGGACCCGCCATCGGATCGAGCATGGATTCCATCGGGGAATGGGGAAGGGCCTTCAACTGGCGGGCCGTCCCCGACCCACGGTCCGCGGCCGTGGCCACGCACGTCGATTTCATCGAACCGTACGGGAATGCAGTCGTGCTGGGAAAGGCCGCCGTTGCGGGCACGTACCAGAGTCCGCCGAACGACTGGGGTAGGCCTGCGAGGCTCACCGAACTGACGGTGACGGTCGATCTGCACGGAGGCCAGGGGACGGTGACGGTCGAGACTTCAAACGATGCTTTCCGGACAGTTTCATCCAGCGGCCCGATCCGGCTGCAGGACGGGGTCAAAGGCTATCCGCTCGGCGCCGGGGAGGAACCAGCGCAGATGGTGCGCCTGCGCTTTGAGCTGATGCAGGGCGCCGATGCGGCCGCGAAGCCCAACCTCGACGGATTCCGAATCCTGGCCAAGGCGAAGTAAATGGTCTTGATCAGCGTGGCCATCAGCGCAGGCGCGGTCTGCCCTGGCCGTTCCGCCTTCGCCGCAAGTGACAGGAATCGTACGCCGGCCTTTTCGCCGGTCAGCCAAAATTATAGGTTATTCATTCCACCGTTGATTCCCTTTTGAGCCGTCATTGCTCAAAATGAATGCGGTCTTTAAAGCGAACGTGAACACCCCAGCCATCTCTCTCCATCTGTCCCATCGGGAAGTGATGTTGCCCTGCCGGGGCCCTCGTCTTTGCATCCTCCGATCTTCTGCGTTTTAAGGATCCCCGTCGCTGCGATTTAATTTGTCATATTGAAACCATGAATTCCCCCAAACCTGGCTCGTTCAAACTCGCCCTCGCGCAAATGCAGGTCAGCGGTGGTGCACTGGAAGGCAACCTGCAACGGGCGGTGCAGATGATCGCGACCGCCGCCGAGGGCGCCGCGCAGGTCGTGCTGCTCCCGGAAGCCCTTGATTTAGGTTGGACCAGTCCGTCCGGCCGCAAGCTGGCCGAGCCGATTCCGGAGGGGCGGGTTTGCCGGACATTGCGCGATGCGGCGCGGCGACACGGCGTCTATGTTTGCTCCGGACTGACGGAGCGGGCCGGAGAATTCGTCTTTAATGCGGCCGTGCTCATCTCGCCGACCGGGGAGGTGCTCCTCCACCATCGCAAGCTTAACGAGCTGGAAATCGGCCATGATGTCTACGACCAGGGCGATCGTCTGGCCGTCGCCCACACGCCCCTGGCCACCTTTGGGTTGATGATTTGTGCAGACGGTTATGTGCGGGGACAATTTGTGACACGCGCTTTGGGTCTGATGGGCGCGGATGTGATCCTTTCCCCCTCGGCGTGGGCGGTTAAGCCCGGACATGACAATGCGAAGGAACCTTACGGGGCGGCTTGGCGTGAAAACTACGGAGTCGTGGCCCGGGATTTTCGTCTCTGGATCGCCGGTTGCAGCAATGTCGGGCGCATCAAAGGCGGGCCATGGGACGGACACTCGTGCATCGGTTGCTCGCTGGTGGTCAATCCGCAAGGGCTCCCGGCATTGATGGGTCCATATGGAGAGCAGGCGGAAAAACTGCTCATGATCGATGTCAAACCCGAGCCCCGTCCGACACGGGGAACAGGCTGGGGGGATTTTTGGAAAAAGCAGTCGGAGGCGGCCGGCGAACCCACCGGGACCGGATCGCGCGAAGCCCCAAGTCTGGCCAAGTCGCACCCGGTTTCCTCGGGCAGAAAGACCTGACGACCATTAGTCGGCTCCCGGTCCGCCGCCTCAAGCAAGGGCCGGTCTACCCATATTTCCATCTACGACCCCAACCTATGAAAAATTACATTCACCTTACAGCCATGTCGATCCTCACTCTTGTCGCCGCGCATGCCGCCGCGCCGGGCCACGCGCTCGGACCGATGGCGATGGACCCGTACAATCAGACTATTCTCGTGACGTTCAAGTCCGAGGCCGCGGCCCGCCAGGCCCAAATCCATATCGCGCCGCTTTACCATGACCTGCGGGCCGCTTTTTCGACCCGGATGGACGACTGCAACCTGAACGACCTGCGCGTGGCGGAGGTGATGGCGCAGTATGGCCAGAAAGGCACGTTCACCTTGAACGATCCGCACAACTGGTACCAGGACAGCAATGCCACGGGAATCACCGCGCCCCCCAATCCGGCCGTGGAAATTCCCCGGCGCCTGCTGGCCGGCGGCAATTCCATCGGCGGACACACCCTGACCCACGAGATGATACCGGCCGTGAGCAAGAATTTCGCCTTCCGCGAGATCCTGGGCGCCCGGGTCGTGCTCGAAACCATGGCGGCTTCGCCCAACGTCGTGTTTGTCTATCCCTTTGTTTATTTTAAGTCCGATTTTCGTGACGGGACGGATCGGGCGGATCTGGAGGAGATGCTCCGTCGCGCGGGCTACTACCAGCTGGCCGAGCACCAATACAACGAGGACTGGGACAGCCAGATGCAAGACGGCCTGTTCATCACCTGCGATGCCAGTACCTTGAATGGCAAATACAGCGAGGCGGTGTTGACGCAGGCGCGGTGCGAGGAGGCCCGGCCGCTATTTTTGGTGACGATGCATGCGTGGGTGAAGGAATGGGGCGGTCCGGATTTTCCGAAACTGGCGGAAATCTACCGCAAGTGGTCGGGGCGGGCGGATTGGTGGTACTGCAACTGCAACCAGTATGGGGCCTACCGCTATCAGGCCCTGCATTCGCGGATGACGTGCTTTGCGGAGGGGAAGGTGGTGCGAGCGGTGTTGACGCGGCCGGATCCGCTGGATCTGGGCGACTGGACGCCGCTGACGCTGAAGGTGGAGGGGGTCAACCCGGACGAGGTGGCGTCGGTGACGTGTGCCGGCGCGGAGGTGCAGCCGGTGGCACTCACCGGCGCTTATGCGTTCGATCTTTTCCATGACCGGCTGCGCGGGGCAGTTGAAACCTATGCTGCGATGGACAATCCGAAGAACAGCGACCGGCTGGAAGCAGTGCCGGCCGGGCCGGAGGGCCT
>JBAZMN010000244.1:0-4053 GCA_041649735.1 Opitutaceae bacterium
TCCGTGGAAGATCTGGTAGAAGATCGTAGGTCGCCAAACTCGTGGGAGTTTGGAGACTGCTCTCCTTGTGCCCCAACTTCATCTATTCTCTGACGTTTACCGCGGCCGTCGGGTGCTGGTCACCGGGCATACCGGCTTCAAGGGCGCATGGCTGGCGCGATGGCTGGTGAAGCTCGGCGCGCAGGTCACGGGCTATGCCCTGCCGCCGCCGACCGATCCCAGTCTGTTTGCCACCATCGACTGGGAAGACCGACTGGATCATCGCCTCGGGGACGTGCGGGAGGCAACCGCGCTGCAGACGCTGGTCGCGCGGCTGCAGCCCGAAGTGGTCTTTCATCTGGCCGCCCAGCCGCTGGTGCGCCGTTCCTATACGGAGCCGGTGGAAACGTTCGCGACCAACGTGCTCGGAACCGTTCATCTGCTCGAAGCCGTCCGCCGGCAGGGCGGGCCCTGCGCCGTGGTGGTGGTGACCTCGGACAAGTGCTACGAAGCGATCGGCAGCTCCGAGGAGCATCGGGAGGACGATCCGCTCGGCGGGCACGATCCCTACAGCGCGAGCAAAGCCTGCACGGAAATCGCAGCCTCGGCCTACGCGCGCTCCTTTTTTCATCCCGGTGCCCGCGTGGCGCTGGCCACGGCTCGGGCGGGCAACGTGATCGGCGGCGGCGACTGGGCGGAAGACCGCATCATGCCGGATTGCATCCGCGCCCTGCAGGCGGGCCGCCCCATTCCGGTTCGCCGTCCTGCGGCCGTGCGGCCCTGGCAGCATGTGCTCGAGCCGCTGAGTGGTTATCTCTGGCTGGGGACGCACCTCTGGCTGGCCGCTGCGGAAGGGAAAGCCCGGCCGGCGGGGGCGTTCAATTTTGGTCCTGCGGCCGCAGGACATCGCGAAGTGCGCGCCCTCGTCACCGAGGTGCTGCGGCATTGGCCGGGTCGCTGGGAGACCGCGTCGTCTGCCGCGGATCCACACGAGAACGAGTGTCTGCGACTTTCGATCGATCGGGCAGGGCGCGAGCTCGGCTGGAAACCTGTCTGGGACTTTGCCCAGGCGGTCGAGCGAACGGTAGCCTGGTATCGCGCCCGCCTCGGCGAGAGCCCTTTGCCGGCAGGCAGTTTGGTGGATGGCGACCTCGAGGCCTATGTCCAAGCCGCCCGTAACCGAGGCTTGCCCTGGGCGTGTTAGAGACTATCCGAAAACCGGTGAACGAATCGTAGAGGCGCAGGCTTGCTGCGTCCCTCTCGGAGGGCGCGACAAGATCGCGCCCCTACCAATGTCTGATGATTCATATCTGTTTTCGGTTTTCGGATAGCCTCTAGCATTGGGAACGCGCGGGATTCTGCTTCCATCGCCTGAGCCCAGGCTTGATGCGAAGACTGTTCCGCGTAGAGTTGGACTCATGAACGAATTGGTTTTTGAGGTGTTGCAGGAGGCCGATGGCGGTTATGTCGCCGAAGCGCTCGGCGAAAGCATTGTTACCGAGGCGGATACTTGGGATGAATTGCGAGCCAATGTTCGCGAGGCGGTGACGGCATTCTATTTCGACCGCCCCGCGCCTGATCGTTTGCGCCTCCGTCTGGTACGAGACGAAGTCTTGGTGTGAAGCTGCCACGCGACATCAGCGGACGGGAATTAGCCAAGGCGCTTTGTCGAAGTTGGGGTATCGGCAGGTCAACCAAGTCGGCAGCCATATCATTTTGCAGACCGAAGAACCAGTGCATCACCGGCAATCGGTGCCCGATCATAGTCAGCTTCGAATCGGTACGCTCAACGCCATCCTGCGTTCCGTCGCCCAAGCCAAACGCGTTACTCGTGAGGCGATCCTTGAGTCATTTTGACGTTGTTGGCGTCGGGTACGCCACGGGTCGGCTCAGCGCCAAATGGTTTTGTAACGGTCAAACGACTGAGGATGGCCGCAAGCTGCTCCGCATTTCCTCATGAGTTTAATCTCCCCGGCCGATCTCGATCATGTACTCGAGCACACCGCGGGTGTCTGGCCAACCCTGGCCGGGCGGCGGTTGTTCATCACCGGCGGCACCGGGTTTTTCGGCTGCTGGCTCCTGGAAACATTGCTCGCGGCCAACCGAAAATTCGGCCTCGGCCTGGAAGCCACGGTGCTCTCGCGTGATCCGGAGGCCTTTGCCCGGCGCGTGCCGCATCTGGCGGGCGCGTCCGGCCTTCGCTGGGTGCGGGGATCGGCGGTCGATTTCACTGCCGAAAAAGTGGCGCGGGGACTCGGCGCGGCTTCGGGGCGTCTCGCTTTCGACGCCGTGATCCACCTGGCCACCGAGGCCGACAATGCCCGCACCCTGGCCGATCCGGCCGCCGCGGTCGACGCGATCGCCGGCAGCACGCGCCGCGCCCTGGAGTTTGCGGGCGCAGTCGGCGCGCGGCGGTTTTTGTTCACCAGTTCCGGCTCGGTCTACGGCCGCCAGCCGCCCGAGTTGGAAAAAATGCCCGAGGATTTTCCGGGTTCGCCCGATCCCGCGCACTTGAGCGCCGCCTATGCCATCTCCGGGCAGGCCAAACGTGCTGCCGAGGAACTGTGTGCCACTTTGGGGAAGGAACGCGGCGTCGAGGCCATTGTGGCCCGCTGCTTTGCCTTTGCCGGCCCGCACCTGCCGCTGGACGGCAAGTTTGCCTTCGGCAATTTCCTCGCCGACGCCCTCGCGGACCGGGATATCGTCATCACCGGCGATGGCACGCCGGTGCGTTCCTATCTCTATGCCGCCGATCTGGCGATCTGGCTCTGGACGCTGCTGGCCCGGGGTGGGGCCGGGCGTGTGTACAATGTCGGGTCTGAGCACGCGGTCAGCATCCGCGAACTGGCGGAGACCATGGCGCGGCTGGTGGCGCCGGGGCGCCGGGTCAAGATCCTGCAAGCACCGGCCCCGGGGGCTCCCAGCGAACGCTACGTGCCGGATACCCGCCGCGCGCGGGAGGAACTCGGTCTGCGCGAGTACGTCGGGCTGGAGGACGCCATCCTTCACACTGCGGCCTGGGCCCGGCTGCGGGGTTGAGCGGCGGGACGACGGAACTGCGGAGCTGCTGAACACGGAGTTACGGAACTACTGGACAGCGGAGTGGCCGGACGACCGGCGATCGATTCTCGGGACACCACCATAGGTCTGCAGCTCGGTAGCTCTGGAGTTTTCCGCTTCGTCCTCTATACACAACGTCATTGATCTTGGCCCATCCTGGAGCGGCCCGGCTCCGCCTGGGCTCGGCCGACGCGGCGGTCGGCCCTCCATGAGGGTCGTGGACTTATGTCGTTACGTATAGATGGCCAACAACCACATGAGCGACGTCGCTCGTGTCCGGTGCCGCCACGCTTGCACCGTGGGCTGCAAACCCCATCTTCTCGCGTACATGAACCTGACGGCGACTCATTCGGCAAAAGGCATGGTTCCACGAGCGGAGAATCCGCTGGATCCCCGTTTGCTGGCGCTCTACCGCGCCGCCACTCCCGCTGCCAAGCTCGCCGCCGTGACCCGGCTCAATGCCGCCTTGATTGGACTCAAGGAGGCCCAACTGGCCGCCACCCGGCCGGAGTGGACGTCCGACCGGCGTCGGGTTGAACTCCGTCGCTGGTGGATGACTGCCCGGGACTGATCAGCCGTACAACCCGGTCGCCCATGTGGGATTGGCTCTTTCAGTTCATTGATCCGCTGGAACGCAGCGCCATTCCTTATGCGCTGGTTGGATCGGTGGCTTCCTCCATTTATGGCGAACCGCGTGCGACCAACGATCTCGACGTGGTCATCCAGATCGGGACCAATGATGCGCCACGGTTGATCGCCGCGTTTTCTCCGGACCGGTTCTATGTCCCGCCGGAGGAGGTGGTGCTGGCCGAAATCGCCCGGGCTCATGGGGCGCATCTCAACATCATCGCCCTGGACTCCATGACCAAGGCGGACCTTTATCCATTGCCGGTGGAACAGCAGGACTGGTTTCTCCGCCGCCGTGCGCTCGCCGTGGCGGAACGCCGGGTGTGGCTGGCCGCACCCGAGGTGGTGATTCTCCACAAGCTTTTGTTCTATCGCGAAGGAGGCGGG
>JBAZMN010000245.1:0-4038 GCA_041649735.1 Opitutaceae bacterium
TAGGTCGGATGGGCGAGCCATTCGGAGTAATAATTGTAACTGGGCAGGCCCACCGCCGTGCCCGGTTCAATCAGAGGATAATCGGCCAGCGGGCGCTTTCTGTCCCAGTGCTCCGGGGAGAAGATCGCCTTGGCCACCCGCCGCTCGACTTCATGAATCGATTGAAGGCTGCACCAGAATTGCGAGAATAGGAGCTCAAAGGGTCCGCTGTGGTAGACCCAGTGGCCGTAGTAATTGGAGGCGGTCGCGACCGGGAAGATGCAGACCAGATGGGGCGGGGTCGCAATGGCAGCCAGCATCTGGGTGGCCCCCATGTAGGACCCTCCGAACATGCCGACCCTGCCGTTCGCATATGGAAGCGCGGCGGCCCATTCCACGGTGTCGTAACCATCCGGGGATTCGTATTTGAAGGGCGCCCAGTCACCGTCGGAGGCGAAGCGGCCCCGCGTGTCCTGAATAATACACACATACCCTTTGGCCGCAGTTGAAACGACTGAATCAAGATAACTGTAGTCGCCGCGCTTGTTATACGGGGTGCGATTGAGCAGAACGGGGAATTTCCCGGCGCTCCTGGGTCGATAAATATCCGCCCGCAGCGTCACGCCGTCGCGCGTCTTCATCGCGACATTTTTTTCCAAGATGATCGGGTACTGGTCCTGGGCGTGGCTGCGGGCCGCAATCTCCAGGGTTATCGCCACGAGGAGTAGAATGAGTCGATTGGAACGCATGGGATTTATTGGGGCAGGTCGGTTGGAAAGTTACCTGAAAATTGCGCGGGGCCGGGGGCAGGAATGCAGCGGGGCGGCTCAGAGCCTAAGCCTGCGCCAATCAAGCATAGTAGAATGAAAGTTGGAGTGGGCTCAAGTTTTCGCCTAAAATTGCCGGATCCTCCCCGGCGCGCGGCACGACTAGCGCAGGAGACTATGGGCAACGGTTTCCAGCCGCGTCATGCCTGAATGCGGCCAGCCACCCGCTTCCGGTTGAAGTTACGGCGCACTCCGAGGCGCACAAGTGTCAGGGGCCGCCCGCGGCCGCGAGCCCGGGGCCTTTATTTTGCGGCCCGGAGACGGATGAGGAGATCCTTGCTCTGCACCGAGTCGCCGACTTGGACGAGGACTTGTTCGATGATGCCGTCCGCGGGGGCATAGGCCGTCGTCTGCATTTTCATGGCTTCGAGCGTGAGGAGCTTGTCATCCTTTGCCACCCGGGCGCCCACGCTGACGGCCAGCGTCGTGATCATGCCGGGAATGGGCGCGCCGATCTGCAGCGGGTCGGCCGGATCGGCCTTGGGGCGCGGCTTGGCCTTGGCCTGCACGGAAGTATCGAGCACCACCGCTTCGCGCGGCCGGCCGTTGAGCTCAAACAGGACGGTGCGGAAGCCGTCCTTGTCGGGTTCGCCGACGTGAATGAGTTTCACGAACAGCGTCTTGCCGGACTCGATCTCGACGGAGATCTCCTCGCCGGGCTTGAGGCCGTAGAAGAAGGCGTTCGTCGGCAGCATGTACACCTCGCCGTAGGTGCGCTGGAACTTCGCATAATCGGCGTAGACCTCCGGGTACATGAGGTGGCAGTAGAGGTCGGCGCCGGTGACCGGCGGCGCGCCGGGGCCGGCGCGGCCGACCTTGCGGGCAAGGGCGGTTTTTTCCTGTTCGAGATCGACCGGCTTGAGCTTGGCGCCGGGGCGGGTGCGCAGCGGCTTGCGCTGGCCGAGCACGATTTTCTGCAACCGTTTCGGCCAGCCGCCCGGCGGCTGGCCCAGGCCGCCGGCAAGCATGTCGACCACCGAGGCGGGGAAGGGTGTGCCGGGCTCGAGATTGAGCACATCGGCCGGCCGGATGCCGCGCGCAACCAGAAAGAGCGTCATGTCGCCCACGACCTTCGAGGACGGCGTGACCTTGACGATATCGCCGAAGAGCTGGTTGACCTCGGCATAGGTGCGCATGATCTCGGGCCAGCGGTGGCCCAGCCCCATGGCCTGGGCCTGCTCGATGAGGTTGGTGTACTGGCCGCCGGGCATCTCATGGAGGTAGACCTCGGCGCTGCCGGTGCGCGGGCTTGAGTCGAACGGCGTGTAGAGTTCGCGGACACCCTCCCAATACCGGGAGAATTCGTTGAGCGCCTCGAGATCGAGGCCGGTGGCGCGCGGTGTGTGCTGGAGGGCGGCGACGATGGAATTGAGGTTGGGCTGGCTGGTGGAGCCGGACATCGCGGCGATGGCGAGGTCGACGATGTCGACCCGGGCGTCGCTGGCGGCGAGGATCGAGGCGGCGGCAATGCCGCTGGTGTCGTGCGTGTGAAAATGGACCGGGAGGCCGACCTCCTCCTTGAGCGCGCGCACCAGCCGGCCGGCGGCGTAGGGACGGCAGAGGCCGGCCATATCCTTGATGGCGAGGACGTGCACGCCCAGCTTCTCAAGTTCCTTGGCGAGCCGCACGTAGTAGCGCAGATCGTACTTGTCGCGCCGGGGATCGAGCACGTCGCCAGTGTAGCAGATGGCCGCCTCGCAGAGCGCGCCGGTCTGGAGGACCGCGTCGAGGGCGACGCGCATGTTGGGCACGTAGTTGAGCGAGTCGAAGACGCGGAAGATGTCGATGCCCGCCTCGGCGGCGTGACGGACAAAGCCGGTGATGACGTTGTCGGGGTAGTAGCTGTAGCCGACGCCGTTGGCGCCGCGCAGCAGCATCTGCAGGCAGATGTTGGGCACGCGTTCGCGCAGGAGGGCCAGGCGCTGGTAGGGATCCTCGTGCAGGAAGCGCATGGCGGTGTCGAACGTGGCGCCGCCCCAGCACTCGAGGCTGAAAAGGTCGGGGGTGCGGCGGGCGAGCGCGCCGGCCACGGCCAGCATGTCATAGGTGCGGACCCGGGCGGCCATGAGCGACTGGTGGGCGTCGCGGAAGGTGGTGTCGGTGACGAGGAGGCGCTTCTGGCCGAGGATCCAGCGGGCGAATCGGCGCGGTCCGAGGCTCTGCAGCAGGTCGCGCGTGCCGGGCGGCGGGGCCTGACGATGGGCGTAATCGGGCGCAGACGGCGCCGGCGGGGGCGGACCTGCCCGCCGGCCCCGGACCTGCGGGTTGCCGTTGACGATCACGTCGCCGAGATACGCGAGGAGCTTGGTGGCGCGGTCGCGCTTGATCGTGAACTCGAACAACGCGGGCGTGGCGTCGATGAGGCCGGTCGTGGCCTGGCCGGTGCGGAACACCGGATGAGCGATGACGTTCTCGAGGAAGGGCAGGTTGGTCTTGACGCCGCGGATGCGGAATTCGCGCAAGGCGCGGTCCATCCGCTGGAGGGCGGTCTCGAACTTCGGCCCGTAGGCCGTGACCTTGACGAGCAGCGAGTCGTAGAACGGCGTGATGACGCTGCCGGTGTCGCCCATGGCGCCATCGAGGCGGATACCGAGGCCGGCGGCGCTGCGGTAGTTGAGGATGCGGCCGTAGTCGGGCGTGAATTTGTTGGCGGGATCCTCGGTGGTGACGCGGCACTGGACGGCATAACCCTGGCGCGGCATCTCCGCCTGCACGGGCAGGTCGAGGTCGGAGTCGAAGAGCGAACTGCCCTGGGCGACGAGGATCTGCGCCCGCACCAGATCGACACCGGTGATGATCTCGGTCACGGTGTGCTCGACCTGGATGCGCGGGTTCATCTCGATGAAGTACCATTCGCGCGGGTCGTCGGCATTGACGAGGAATTCGATGGTGCCGGCGTTGTCGTAGCGGATCTCGGCGGCGAGGCGCACGGCGGCGTCGCAGAGCGCGGTGCGGACCCCGGCGGGCAGGCCGAGCGAGGGCGCGATTTCGATCACCTTCTGGTGGCGGCGCTGGACCGAGCAGTCGCGTTCGTGCAGGTGGAGGACGTTGCCGTGCTTGTCGCCGACGATCTGGACCTCGATATGCTTGGCGCGGGGGACGAAGCGCTCAAGGAAGACGGCGGGATTGCCAAAGGCGGTGCCGGCCTCGTTTTGGGCCTCCTCCAGCTTGGCCCGCAGCTCCGGCTCGGCCGCGACCACCCGCATGCCCCGGCCACCACCGCCGAACGCCG
>JBAZMN010000246.1:0-4034 GCA_041649735.1 Opitutaceae bacterium
CGACCTGCTCCTGCAGCGTCGCAAGGGCCGCGAGCAGGATTTCACCGTGCGCAACCAGATCGAATTCGCCCAGGCCGCCACCGCCACCTCCGACACCATGACCAAGCTGCTCGGCGCCATCGCCGGGGTGTCGCTCATCGTCGGCGGCATCGGCATCATGAACATCATGCTCGTCAGCGTGACGGAACGCACCCGCGAGATCGGCATCCGGCTGGCCGTGGGCGCCCACGGCCGCGACGTGCTCCTGCAATTCCTCATCGAAGCCGTGATCCTCAGCTCGCTCGGCGGCGTCATCGGCATTCTCCTCGGCATCGGCGCCTCGGAGCTGGTTTCCCTGCGCACCGGCTGGCCCGTCCTCATCTCGCCCACCGCCGTCGCGGTCGCGGTGATGTTCAGCGCGGCGGTCGGCATGTTTTTCGGTTACTACCCGGCGCGCAAGGCCGCCCAGCTGGATCCCATCGACGCCCTGCGCTACGAGTGACCCGGGAGTAAAAGCGGGCAGTGAAGGTGAATGTGGCGCCCATCGCCGGCGAAGCCATTCACCCTCACCGTCACTCTCACCCTCACTCTCACTTCCTTGATCCCATTTGCGGGAAAGACACTTCCCGCAAGCGAAAGAGTTTGGCAGGCCGGCCGGACCTAAGGATGAACTGCGATTTATTTTATCTTTTGTCCTCCAACGGCTTGGAGAATTCAAGATTCCTTGGCACGGCGCCTGCAAACAATGATGGGTATCAACGAAAGCATCCTCATGAAAACCGCACTCAAAGTAATCATGCTCCTCCTTGGCGCCTTCTACCCTGGCATCGCGTTCGCGGGCCTGGTCGGCATCGCCTCTCCCGCGGCCTTTTTCAACAGCGAAGTCGCCTTCTCCTTCTTCGCCGTCGCCGGCCTCTTGCTCATCGGCCTCCATGACTACACCTACCGCCGCGTTCCCCTGCGCGTCCCCGGCGCCAAGCCGTGCGCGGTGGTGCCCATCGGCCCGGACCGCACCCGTCCGGCCGGCCGCCTCCGGCGCGAGGGATGCATCGCCGCGTGATCGCATCCGCGATCCAGTTCCGTCCACTCTCCGCTTGCGCAGTCCAGTCGGCCTTCGTCATCCTGCCCCGAGGATGCTTTTGTGATGACTGCCCCTGACCCCGCGGTTCACCGGATCCTCATTGCCGACGACCAGCCCGATGTCCTCGAGGCCCTGCGGCTGCTGCTCAAGGCGGAGGGCTACCAGATCGAGACGGTGAAGTCGCCCGCGGCGGTCATCAAGGCCATCGAGGCGCGCGATTTTTCGCTCCTGCTGATGGACCTCAATTACACGCGTGACACCACCTCCGGCCAGGAGGGCCTCGATCTCCTCAACCGGATCCAGCACGCCGATTCCTCGCTGCCGGTCGTCGTGATGACCGCCTGGGCGAGCGTCGACGTCGCCGTCGAGGCCATGCGGCGCGGCGCGAAGGATTTCGTCACCAAACCCTGGGAGAATCCGCGCCTGGCCGCGATCGTCCGCAACCAGATCGAGCTCGGCAACGCCGTCCGGGCCTACCGCCGCCTCGAACAGGAAAACCAGCTGCTCCGCGGCAAGGGCGGCCCCACCCTGATCGCGCAGTCCGCGGCGATGCGCCCCGTGCTCGAGGTCATCGCCCGCGTGGGGCCCTCCGACGCCAATGTCCTCATCACCGGCGAAAACGGCACGGGCAAGGGCGTGATCGCCCAGGCGCTCCACGCCGTATCGGCCCGCGCCGCCCAGCCGTTCATCTCCGTCAACATGGGCGGCCTGCCCGAGGGCGTCTTCGAGAGCGAGCTCTTCGGCCATGTGCGCGGGGCGTTCACCGACGCCAAGAGCGATCGCGCCGGCCGGTTCGAGCTCGCCCACGGCGGCACGCTGTTCATGGATGAGATCGGCAACATCCCGCTCAACCAGCAGTCGAAAATCCTGCGCACCCTCGAGACCGGCGAATATGAGCGCGTCGGTTCGTCGAAGACCTACCGGGCCAACGTCCGCCTCATCTCGGCCACGAACGCCGACCTGTCTGCCGAGGTGGCCACGGGCCGGTTCCGCCAGGACCTGCTTTTCCGCCTCAACACCATTGCCATCCATCTGCCGCCGCTGCGCGAGCGCCGCGAGGACATCCCGCTCCTCGCCCAGCACTTCCTGAAACAGCATGTCGAGCGCTACCACAAAACCATCACCGGGTTTGACGCCGGCGCGCTCGACGCCATGCAAAACCATGCCTGGCCCGGCAATGTCCGCGAACTCGACCACGCGGTCGAGCGCGGTGTGCTCATGTCCACCGGCCGCGTCATCCGCGCCGTCGACCTCGGGCTCACCGCCGGGCCGGCCGCGGCGCGCATCGAGGACATGAGCCTGGAGGAGGTCGAGGCCCATCTCATCAAGAAGACGCTCGCGCGCTGCGACGGCAACGCCCGCCGGGCGGCGGAGGAACTCGGCCTCAGCCGCAGCGCCTTCTACCGCCGGCTGGAGAAGTATGGGTTGTAGGCGGGAGGGCGGTAAGCGATAAGCCTTAAGCTGAAAGCTTGGTTTTAGGGCCCTGCGGACTTAGGCAGGTTCCGCGATGAAAAACTACCGTGAATTGAAAATCTGGCAGCGCAGTCATGCCCTGGCCGTCTCGCCTTATCAGGCGACCAAGATATTCCCCAAGGACGAGGTGTTCGCCCTGACGAATCAGATGCGCCGGGCGTGTGTATCCATCCCGGCCAATATCGCCGAGGGTTGCGGCCGGGAAGGCGACGCCGAATTGAAGCGCTTTCTCACCATTGTCTTGGGTTCCGCTTGCGAGTTGGATTACTACGTCCTCCTCTCCTGCGAACTCGGTTACCTCGACGATTCCGTCAGCCGGCGACTTGGCTCAGAGATCTTGGAGATCAGACGCATGCTCGGATCTTTCGTTCAGAGGCTTAAAGCTTAAGGCTTACTGCCTATGGCTTCCCCGCATCGCCGCCTTCCCCACGAGCAGCAGATCCTGCTCTACGCGCTCCTCGCCGGGGCGCCGGCGGTCATCGTGGCGCTGAGCTTTCTCTGGCTGGGCGATTACACGCCCAAGGTGCAGTGGACACTGACCCTGCTCATCTTCGGATTCTGGCTGGGCTTCGGCAGCGCTGCGCGCCATCGCGTGGTGCGGCCGCTCCAGACCATGGCCAATCTTCTTTCCGCCCTGCGCGAGGGCGACTTCTCCATCCGCGCCCGCGGCGTGCGGCGCGACGAGCCGCTGGGCGATGTGCATGCGGAAATCAACTCCCTTGGCAACGTGCTCCAGGCCCAGCGCCTCGGCGCCCTCGAGGCCACCGCGCTGCTGCGCACGGTCATGGAGGAGATCGACGTGGCCATCTTCGCGTTCGACAGCAGCGAGACGCTCCGTCTCGTCAACCGCGCCGGCCAGGAACTCCTCGCCGCGCCGGCCGAGCGCATTCTCGGGCGTACCGCCGGCGAACTCGGGCTCAAGGAATGCCTGGAGGGCGACGACACCCGCGTGCTGGCGGCGACCAGGTTTGCCGGGGGCACCGGGCGCTGGGGCATGCGCCGGACATCGTTCCGGGAAGGCGGCCGGCCGCACGTGCTCATCGTCATCGCCGACCTCAGCGTGCCGCTGCGCGAAGAGGAGCTCAAGGCCTGGCAGCGCCTCGTGCGGGTGCTCGGCCATGAACTCAGCAATTCGCTCGCCCCCATCAAATCCATCGCCGGCAGCCTGACCGCCATGCTCAAGCGCGGAACGCGCCTGCCCGACTGGGAGGCCGACATGCGGTCCGGTCTGGAAATCATCGAGAACCGGGCCGAGGGGCTGGGCCGCTTCATGCAGGCATACGCCCGCCTCGCCCGGCTGCCGCAGCCGACGCTGGCAGCAACAGAGTTTGCCCCGGTCATCCGGCGCGCGGCCGTCCTGGAGACCCGCCTGCCCATCGAGGTGCAAGGCGGCCCCGAGCTCACCGCGCATCTCGACGCAACCCAGATCGAGCAGGTGCTCATCAACCTGCTCAAAAACGCGGTCGATGCGGCGCTGGAGACCGGCGGCGGCGTGCGGGTG
>JBAZMN010000247.1:0-4031 GCA_041649735.1 Opitutaceae bacterium
ACACGCTTAAACGTTGGTTGCCGATTGCTGACCCGGATGTTGCTGGGCAGATGGCGGCAGAACTCCGCGCATCTCTCACACAGGACGAACGGAAATGACGCTGATCGAACAACTGAAAGCGTGGGAACACGCGATGACGCCAGCCGAGATAGGTCAGGCTTGCGCGTTTGTTCAGGCGCAGGGCTGGAAACCGGGAGACGAGCCGCCGGCCTACGTTTGGGCTCAGGCGTTCTTGAACGTTGCGCCGCAGAAAGTCCCTGCGACCAGCAACGGCTAACCCACCACAGGCGGCGACATGACGGAAGCAGCGGCAGACTGGTACATCGTCCAGACGCGCTCACAGGGTGAGCGCAGGGCAGCCACGGCGCTACGCCGTGCTGGTTATCGTGTCTGGATACCCAAAGCGCGCCGGGACGTGCGCAACCGTCGCACCGGCACTTGGCGGCGGGTCCACGTCCAGCTCATGCCGGGATACATCCTGGTCCGCCTGACCCGGCTAAGCCACGACGGCAAGCCCGACTGGATGGCCCTGCATACGGCAGATGGGGTTGTGTCCGTGCTGGGCTGCGGGGGCTCACCGACGGCCTTCCCGCGGCATCTGGTACGCCGAATGATGATCGACCAGCGCAGACGGAGGCATGACGCATTGCACCAGAACGGCAGCGCCATGCGCAAGCGGCAATTGGAGCGCCTATATCCCGCCGGCTCACTGGTCAGAATCAACGATGGTCCGTTTGGTGGACTGTCCATGACCGTCACCCGCATTCCAGGCCATTCCATGATCACCGGGGATCTCACGGGCTGGGGACTGCCTGTCACGGTAGATGCAGAGCATGTCGTGCGGATTGAAGAACGGGAACAGGCCAAGGCCGCTTGACAATAAGGTTCATTTCGCATAAGTAACGAATCAGGATGAAGCGGGTGCCCACCGAGGCGCAAAGCTGGCTCTGCCACCCCGCTCCCGGCCGGAAAGGCGATTTCCGGCGCAATGGTTTTCTATTGTCTGAAATTCGCGGGTCTAGTCCTCGGGGAAAGACGGCTGCCTTCCAAGCAGCGAAAGGTGGGTTCGATTCCCACGACCCGCTCCATCCTCGGCTCGGCACCGGGCAACACGTCACCTGAAGACATAGGCCGGCCCGGCCAAGAGAATGGATGTGAGACTACCGAGCCGAAAGAACTGGCGAGCGAAAAAACGCGCTAGGTGTGACGGCTGATAGTCGATCGTGACGCGTCACTGAATCCAGTCTCGCCAGCAATTCCTCCCCGCCGGATATGGCTGAGAGCCCCGGTGGGACTCCCCCTTGGAGCAGTGTGTAGACGCGCCATCAACCACGACACCCCTCTGCTCAAGCGTGGCCGTACCTCCGCTGCTCCAGTCCTATCCCAAGTGAGCCTGAATGCGCACCTACACCACAGCCAAGCCGCGCATGTATTGGGATGACGACCGGCCGCTTCTGCCAGACCTCAACGTATTCGAACGCGACGTGCGCCCGTGCTCTTCTTTCGATCAGACGGACCCACTCCAGTTTGCGCGATGCTGGAGTCTGGAAAATCTACAGCCGCTTTGGGCGGCAGATAATATTCGGAAGGGGGGCGTCTAGTGTCTGACGAACCACGAAACAACGGGACGAAAACGGGGCCTAGACTGCCACCTGTCGAGTATCAATTCAAACCTGGCAATCCTGGTCGCCCAAGGGGCTCCCGGAACAAGCTTGGCGAAGAGTTTATTTCCGCAATGCACGATGACTTCGTGGCTCACGGAAAGAAAGTCATTGAGAAGGTGCGTTGGGAAAAACCTGACCAGTATCTGAGGGTCATAGCTTCGATCCTGCCGAAAGAGCTGTATGTCAAGCCGACCGACTGGTCAGATGTCACCGATGAAGAGCTTGGAGACATCATCGCTGCCCTTCGATCCATCGCGGGCACCGGTTTACCTCCGTCGTCTGGAAACAGAACTGGAGCGCCGAAGGGAAAGGGCGCTTCTGGAAGGCTCCCTAACTGAGTTTGTCCGGGCGGCGTGGCCGTCGATTGACCCTGCTGAGTATCAGGAGAGTTGGGCGATCGATGCCCTGTGTGATCATCTAGAAGCCGTGACTGAGGGGCATATTAAACGGCTCCTCGTGAACTATCCGCCACGGTGCGGTAAGACCAACGTTACGTCAATCTGCTGGCCGGCATGGACCTGGGCAAGGCAAAAGCAAACATATTTAAGCGGGCCAGCCACTAAGTTTCTGTGTGGTTCGTACAGCTACAAGCTGTCTAATCAGAACTCCAACATGACCCGCCGGCTCATCATGAGCCCGTGGTATCAAGAACGGTGGGGAAAATCTTTCAGCATCCGGGAGGATCAGAATGCCAAAGAACAATTTGATAATACGAAAGGTGGCTCCCGAATAGCGGCATCGGTTCGTGGCGGTCTGCTTGGTATTGGCGGCAACATCATTGATGTGGACGATCCGCACAATACCGAGGAAGTTGAGTCGGAGGCCGAGCGCGAAACGGTCCTGACATGGTGGCGGGAGCTGCGTTCCACCCGCCTCAACGATCCCAAGCAAGCGGCAATCGTTGTCATCATGCAGCGGCTTCATGCCGAGGATGTGAGCGGATTTATCCTAGACGGTCCGGACGCCGACGACTGGACGCATCTGATGATTCCGATGTCCTATGACAGCCGGCGCCATTGTGTGACCGTGCTGAAACGGGACGACGACGGAGAATCGGAGAAGGTCTGGGAAGATCCCCGTACGGAAGACGGGGAATTGATGTGGCCCGAGCGTTTCGGGCCACGCGAAGTTCGGGCGCTGGAAGTCAGCCTCGGCTCATACATGGCCTCCGGGCGCTTGCAGCAGATGCCCACGCCATCCGGCGGCGGCATCTTCAAGCGGGACTGGTGGCAGCTCTACCCGCCAGAGGGAGAGGCTTTCACTCCGGCTGGGAAGCCGGTCAAGCCCCTCGAATTTCCCCGCATGGAATACATCGTCGCATCGGTTGATACGGCGCTGACCGAGAAAGAGGAAAACGACTGGTCGGCCTGTACGGTTTGGGGTTCATGGCGGAACGAATACGACCGCTCCAAGCTGATGTTGATGGATGCGTGGCAGGACAGGTTGGAGTTCCGACCGCTGGTCGAGCGCATCATCGAGACTTGCCGTCGCAACCGTGTTGACCGGGTCCTGATTGAGGCCAAGGCCAACGGCATCAGCGTCGCCCAGGAAATCGGGCGGCTGCTGAGAGGTGAGGAGTTCGGCGGGTCAATGATTGTGCCGAAGGGGGACAAGGTGGCGCGCGCTTATGCGGTGACGCACCTCTTCGAGGCCCGCATGATCTACGCCCCGGACCGGAAATGGGCCGACATGGTGATGGACCAGTGTGCGGTGTTCCCCAAAGGGGCGCACGACGATCTGGTCGATACAGTCACGCAGGCCCTGAAACATCTGAGGGATAGCGGCATCGCGTCACTGCCGGAAGAACGCGAAGATGACCTGATGCGTCGCAACAGCGTCAGGGCCAGCCAACCGCCGGCCCTCCCGTATGCGGTTTGATAGTTGCTTACGTAAGCAACTCGATCTGTGGATTGTGATTTGAATGGCTGATCCAATCCTCTCCTTGCACGATCCGTTCCAATTCCCGACGCGCCAGGGGCCACTGGGCATTGCGCTGCCTGATGCGGAGCCGTCAGACGGTACCACAGAGACTACCGTCAACATAAACGATGATGGCTCCGTGGAAATCGTGCAGTCGGACTTGCCGGCAGAGGAAGAGGTTAGTCGCGACGAACGGTTCGATGAGAATCTGGCCGAGCGCGATGAGTTGCAGCCGCATCTTGACCGGATTGCCGCGCAGCTGCTGGAGGGCATCGACGCCGACGAGCGCAGCCGTGGCGATTGGGTGGAGAACTACAATCAGGGGCTTGAACTGTTGGGCCTGAAGATCGCCGGTGCATCGGGTGGCGCAGGTCAAACGATGTCAACCGTGACGCACCCAATCCTTTTGGAGGCGTGTCTGCATTTCCGCGCATTGGCCCGAGGCGA
>JBAZMN010000248.1:0-4018 GCA_041649735.1 Opitutaceae bacterium
GCGCCTGTACCCGATTGCGGACTACTTCGGCTCGAAGCCGACCCGGGAGACTTATGAACAGGATCTGCGGCTGTACCGGGCGGCCAACCTCAACCACCTGATTAATTTCACCGTGGTGGAAAAACCGGACTTCTACGATCTTTGCGACCGCCTGGGGATCCTGAACTTCTTTGAGTACCCCTTCATCCAGTTCGGGCCCATGGCCGTCATGGACCGCTCGAATCCCCGGCGCGAGACCTATGTCGCGCAGGCGCTTTCACAGGTTCGCCAAATCACCGTCCAGCTGCGGAACCATCCTTCAATCGTGGTCTGGGCACCGTTCGCTGAAGCCCACATGAAGGGCCAGGGCTGGGGGGCGTTGGGACAGGATTTTGAGCAGTATGGCTACCAGGAGTTTGTCGACACCATCGGCCGGATGATTGCGGAGCTGGCGCCGGGGGGCATTTACCATCCCAGCTTTTGCGATCTGGGCGAGCAGCACTTCTGGATGGGCAATGCGGGACCGTGGCAAACGACGAACTACCAGGAGCATTTCCAGGCCAACACCGGATTCGTTTCTGAATACGGGACCATCGCCCTGCCGGTGCTGGAAACGCTGCAAAAGATGCTCACGCCCGATGAGCTCTGGTCGGAGAAAAACCGCGTCCCCGGCCAATGGTACAATCTTCCGATCGATGTCGCCGCCTACAGTTACCAGACCAGTTTTGATTACAAGGGTCTCGCCGGCGTCCTCGACCGTATCGACCAGTTCGTGGATCGGCATATCAAGTCCGCCAAGGAACTGGTGGAGGACTCCCAGCTCTACCAGGCCTTTCTCTTCCAGTACGCCACGGAGGCGTACCGGAGAAAAAAATACCACGACATCAACGGAACCCGGATTTGGGCCTACGGTGAAGTCACCCCCGGAATTCGTTTCAACTTCCTGGACTATTACCGGGTGCCCAAGATGGGCTATTACTACCTGAAAAAAGCCCAGGAGCGGTTTGCGGTCAATTTTGCCTACGAGGAGGCGCTCGAGTCGCAGGTCTCCGGCAAGCGGTTGCAAATACCGGTCTGGCTGGTCAACGACCACGGGCGCAACGTTCCCTTCGAACTTCACTGCGAGATCGCCGAGGTCGGCGGGCGGAAGATCTGGAGCAAGGATTACCGGGGTGAGGTTGGCAGCGATGCCAGCCGGGAAATTGGCGTCGTGGACTGGGTGACCCCGGGAAAGCCGGGCGTCTACGTGCTGCAGGCTCAGGCCAGGGAAAAGGACGGTCCCCTCCGCGCCGAGAGCCGCACGTTCATCAAGGTGGCTCCGGCCCTCCTTTCCCGGCCGGTGCGCATGCTGGTGATCGGACAGGAGAAATACAGCCGCCCGATTGCCTGGATGGCGGCAGGCATGGGGATCAAGGCCGACGTCATTGCCGAGCATTCGATCCACGAACTGGCGAAGCTCCGGAACCCCGGGGAGATCCGCCGGGACTACGACGTGGTGTGGCTGGCCTCCTTCGATTCGCTCTGGAAACTGCTCGACGCCCCGGCGGCAGAGGGGCTGAAACAGGCCATTGGCCAGGGCGTCGGGTTCATTCATTCCGGCGGCCCCGGAAGCTTCCATGGCGGGTCCATCCGGGCCGCTCTCCTTGGCGTCACCCCGCTGGCGGAGGTATTGCCGGTTCAGCTTCGAAACCGGGATGATTTGTTCCTGAGCCAGCCGCCTCCGGCGGTCTTCAGCGCCGAACAAGCCTACCCCCTGATTCGCGGCATCCAGCGCGCTCCCGGCGCCGCTGCCGAGTGGGAGATTGCAGGGCTGGGCCAATCGGGACTGCCGGGATTCAACCGGGTGGAGGTGAAACCGGGCAGCGCGGAGATTCTTTCGATCAAGGGGCAGCCTCTCCTGGTCACCGGCCAATACGGCCAGGGGCGCACCGTGGCCTTCATGGGGTTTACGCCCGAAAACACCGCCGAGCGGCGCTCGCCCTGGGATCCCAAGATCGTGTCGACCTGCCTGTTGGACCAGGAGTTGGTTTCCCAACCGGAAACGCGAATCTATTTCGCCCTGTTCATGAGAATGATCGCGGCGGCGGTGGGCGAAAGCCCGGCCACGCCCTGCGACGAAATCCTTGAGGCCCGGTGCAAGCCGCTGTTCGAGACCCTGCAGGACGAGCCGGCAGCGGTCCTCCAGCTGCCGCCGGCGGTGCAGCTGACCGCTTCCGGCGGCCAGGCCCAGGGCTCGTTCAGACTTACCAATGGAACGGGCTACGCGCGGCTGGTGCGGGTGCGGGCGGTCTGGAACGGGCCGGAGGCGGAGGCGCCCTATCTGGTCATGTACAGCGACAACTATTTCGACCTGATGCCGGGAGAAACGAAGGAGCTTTCGCTCGATCTGCGGCTTCCGGCGGGGATGGACAAACCCGTGCAGGGCCGCCTCATTGTCGAGGGCAGCAACGTTGCCGCTTCCGAGATTCCCATCACGCTGATGGCGCCATAGATCACAAACGTGGCTGTCTGCCGCCTCTCCTGGCAGTTTTTCCTGCTGGATGTCGTGGCTGAAAATCCACCCCCACCCCACCCGCGGGAAACCTTTTTTCCAACACCGTCACGAGAGACCGCCAGTATAACCGGCTGGACGGTCTTTCTCGGCGGTTAAAAAGGCGGCGATTTTGGGGATAATCTCCTCGCCTGCGTCCTCGAGGACATAATGCCCGGCGTCGGGCAGATGACAGGTCGTGGCTTGCGGATAGATCTTCTGCCAACGGCTGAAGAAGTGGTCGTTGAAGCAGAAATCCGCCCCGCCCCAGGCAATCAGAATCTGCCGGTCCCTGAATTGCGCCAGTGCTTGGGCCACGGCTTCCAATGTGGCCATGCCGGGATGCTCGGGCCGCATGGGGATGTCGGCGACAAACCGCGCCACCCCGATGCGATTCGTCCACGTGTCGTAAGGGAAAAGATATCCCCGCTTCTCGTCCTGAGTCAGCCGCCGTCGCTGCATGGCCATCCAGGTCGCGGGTCCGGCAAAGCCGTTGCAGCCCCGGACCAGCCATTCCCCCAACACGGGACTCCGGCACAGGCTGATGCGCAGCGGTATCTGCGGCGAGGGAAACGCCGCGGTGTTGAGGATGACGATGCGGCCCACTTTGTCCGGCTGCCGCGCCGCCCAGCCGAATCCGATCGCCCCGCCCCAATCGTGCACCACCAGGTGCACGCGGCGCAGCCCCAGGGACGCGACCAATCCGGCGAGATTTTCAATATGCGCGCCCAGGCAGTAAGGATACTCCTGCGGCTTGTCCGAGAGTCCCATGCCGATATGATCGGGCGCCACGCAGCGCCGTCCCGCCGCGACCAGCGTCCGGATGAGGTTCCGGTAATAAAACGACCAGGTGGGATTGCCGTGCAGCAACAGCACGGCTTCATCCGCGCGTGGCCCCTCATCGACGTAGCTCAGCCGGACCTGTCCGCACGGGAAACTCTTCGGCTCAAACGGATAAAGCCGGCGCAGCCAGTCGGGAAGCTCTGCCGTCGTCACCATTCGAGGGCCAGCATCATGCAGTTGATGCCGCTGCCAATGCCCAGCAGCCCCACCCGGCTGCCCGCGACGATCGCACCGCCTTCGATGGCCTTGACCAACGTGGCCGGCAACGAGACCGAGCCCATGTTGCCCAAAGTCTCGAAGGTCGAAAAGTCCTTGGCGATGTCGAGTCCGAGGGTTTCGTAAAGCTTGCGCCGGTGCATGGAGCCCACCTGATGGCAGACGAAGCGATCGACGGTGGCTTCCGTCCAACCCGTTTCCTGCTTGAAGGAAGCCCAGGCTCGGTGCGCTACCTTGACGCCGGCAATAAGCAGTTGCTCGGAATCGGTCTGCATCTCCAGCCCGTCATCGCCGGCGGCGTCGCCCCGGCACAGTTCGCTGTGCTCCGTGGCCGAAAGACTGATGCCGCCGCGCAGCCGGTGCGCCGCGCCCTTGACCAGGGTCCGGTGGCAGACGATGGCCGCGGCCGCGCCCGAGCCAATGGTGAGATTGGCAAAAAAAGGTTTGATC
>JBAZMN010000249.1:0-4001 GCA_041649735.1 Opitutaceae bacterium
ACCGAGGCGTTTGAGGACTTCTATTTTCGCGTCTGCACCCTCGACTATCGCCGCATGGTGCCGGGCATGAAGGCGCTGGGCGACCTCATGCGCCGCACCGACCGGGTGCAGATCAAGGGCCCGGGCACCGACCTGCGGTTTTCCATCAAGGGCATCGGCGCCGAGGAGTGCGGCGGCACGAAGAACATCCCCGACGGCGAGGTGTTCTCCTGCCCGGTCCGGGAGAGCGTCGAGGGCGTGATCCAGTACAACGCGCCCACGGTCTATCTTGGCACCTCGTTCGACCACATCCGCCTCGTCTTCCAGCGCGGCCGGATCGTCGAGGCCACGGGCAACAACCCCAAGCGCCTCAACCAGATTCTCGACAGCGATCCCGGCGCGCGCTACGTCGGTGAATTCGCCATCGGTTTCAACCCGCACATTCTCCAGCCGATGCGCGACATCCTCTTTGACGAGAAGATCGCCGGCTCCTTCCACTTCACGCCCGGTCAGGCCTACGAGGAATGCGGCAACGGCAACCGGTCGCAGGTCCACTGGGATCTGGTCTGCATCCAGCGTCCGGAATACGGCGGCGGCGAGATCTGGTTCGACGGCAAACTCATCCGCAAAGACGGGCTGTTCGTCCCGCCGGCGCTGCGGAAGCTGAATCCGGATTATCTGCTCGGAAAGCGGTAGGACCCGAGCGGCGTGGCGGCGGGGCTTGCAGGCCAGCCATCGCGCGGCCAGCGTGGAGCGCGTGCCGCCCCGCTCCTACATTGTTCCCGACTCCATCCGGCGCGACCGGGCCGACAAGGTGCTGGCCGCGGCGTTTCCGGAGCACAGCCGGGTCGCGTTGCAACGTGCTTTCGAGGCGGGACGCGTGCGGTGCAACGGTCGTGCCATCGCCAAGGATGAGGAGATCAAGGCGGGTGACCTGCTGGAGTTTTCGTTGCCGGAAACCAAACCCGCCGAACTCCGGCCGGCGGCTATTCCGCTCGAAATCCTGTATGAGGATGAACACATGCTCGTGCTGAACAAGCCGGCCGGCATGGTCGTGCATCCCGGGGCGGGCACGCACGAGGATACCCTGGTGCATGCCCTGCTGGCGCACTGCGCCGGCGGCCTCAGCGGTGTGGGCGGCGTGGAGCGGCCCGGCATCGTGCACCGGCTCGACAAGCAGACCTCCGGCGTGTTGCTCGTGGCCAAGCATGACGCGGCGCACCGCGGACTGTCGGAGCAGTTCGCCGGCCGTCACCTGCGCAAGGAATATCTGGCGCTCCTCTCCGGCGTGCCCCGCCTCCACAGCGGGGTGATCGAGCGTGCCATCAGCCGCCATCCCGTGCACCGGGAGCGCATGACCGTGGGCGAGGGCGGCCGTCCGGCGCGCACCGACTGGGAAGTGGTTGAGGCCTTTGACGGCCGGGCGGCGCTGGTGCGTTGCCGCATCCATAGCGGCCGCACGCACCAGATCCGCGTTCATTTCAAGTCCATCGGCCATCCGCTGCTGGGCGACCGCACCTATGGCTGGAAGCAGGATCCCCGGCTGCCCGCGCCGCCGCGCGTGATGCTGCACGCGGAGCGCATCGCCTTTTTGCATCCGGTGACCGCCCGGGCGATGGAACTCCACGCCCCGCCGCCCGCGGACTTCGCCGAGTTCCTTGGTGCGCTGCGTGCGGTTTCCGCGCGCCGCTGAAAGCGGGCCGCGTCAAACCGGAAGCTCAACCCTGCAGCGACGAACGACGGCTTGCGCAGGTTCGAGCGATTCGATGATCCGACCGGATCATCAAATCGTTCGCCATGGAATGCAGATTTCCGGGGAGGATCAAGGAGGGGCCGAGGCCAGCAACTCGGCGGCGAGGCCGTAGCGCAGGTTATAAAACGAGTGATGAAAGGCCGTGATCCCGCCGATCTCGGCCACGGCGAGCATCGTGGCCAGTGCAGTCGGGAAAACGTCGGCGCGGGCAGCCGGCAGGCCGGGAATTTTGCGCCGCTCTGCCAGCGGCAGGCGGGCGATATCGTCCAGCAGGCCGCGCAGCGCCGCCGCGGTGATGAGCGGACTGCTTTCGGCCAGCGGCCGGGCCAGACGTTCGGCGAAAATAGCCCGGGTCGTCGTGATGGAGCCGCCGGCAAAGACTGCGGTTGTCCCTGCCGGCCCAAAGCGGAACCCACTTTTGACCAGCCCCTCACGGCAGATTTCCAGCACCTGGCGGCGGCTGGTGTCGCTGAAAGGCGCCGCGGAGTCGGACACGCAACGCTCCGTCAGGCGGACGCAGCCCAGCGGCAGGCTGACCGCCTGCTCCAGGCGCCGGGCCCGGAAGCCCAGGCATTCCAGGCTGCCGCCGCCGAGATCGAAGATAGCGAAATCCTGCAGCGAGGCGAGCGCCGGATCGGCAAGGAGGCCGCGGCCGATGAGTTCTGCTTCCTCGGTGCCGGTTAAAATCCGCAGCTCATGACCGGTGGCTGCGTGAATCCGGGCGCAAAACTCTGCCCCGTTGGCGGCATCGCGGACCGCGCTGGTGGCGACGAGCGCGATGCGCTGCGGCGCCAGCGGGGCCATCCGCTCGAGCAGCTGGCGGACGGCGGCGAGGCCGCCCTGCATGCCTTCTTCGGTCAGCCGCGGTTGCGCCCGGCCGATGCCCGCGCTGATGCGCACATCGAGCGTTCCGGTCTGCAGCGCCTTGATTTCGCCCGTGGCCTCGCGGGTGGCCACCAGCGATTTGATCGAATTGCTGCCGAGGTCGATGACCGCGACGATATCTGATTTAACCACAGAGACACAGAGGACACAGAGGGAACGGTGTTTCAAGCCTTCCTGGGTGCGCGCCGCTCCCGAGCGGTTCATAGGGCGAAATCCGCCGGGGCGATCAGAACCGTGAACTCGCCTTTGAGGCTGACCTTGGCGAGCCGGGCGCGTACATCCGACGCCGGCCCGACGAGAAAGGCTTCGTGGACCTTGGTGACCTCCTTGGCCACGCCGATGACGCGGTCCGCGCCCAGGTTTTCCGCGATTTCGTCGACAAACTTCCCGACGCGATGGCAGCTTTCATAAAGCGCGAGGGTGTAGGGGAAGTCCCGGTATTGGTCGAGGAAGGCGAGCCGGGCGGACGATTTGGACGGCAGAAACCCGACGAAGAGAAAACCGTTGGTCGGCAATCCGGCGGCGCTGAGCACGGCGGTGAGGGCGCTGGGGCCTGGCACGGGCACGACCGGCAGGCCGCGCCGGCGGCAGGCCCGGACCAGGCGAAAGCCCGGATCGCTCAGCCCCGGGGTGCCGGCATCGGTGACCACGGCGATGGATTTGCCCTCCGCCAGCCGCGCGGCGAGAAACTCGGCGGCCTCGGTCTCGTTGTGCTCATGGTAGGCGAACAGCTCGCGGCGGATGCCCAGCCGGGTGAGCATCAGCCCGGTGGTCCGCGTGTCTTCGCACGCCACCAGATCGACGGCCCCGAGGAGGGCCCGGGCCCGTTCGGTCAGGTCGGCGAGATTGCCGATCGGCGTGGCCACGACGTAGAGATGGCCGGGCTGGGGGACGAGCGAGGCATTATCCATGGGCAGGACGGATCTGGCGGCCAAGCCGATTTGAATCTGGTGGAACCGCCGGTCCCCTTGAGCTGGGCCCCAAGGGATGACGAATCGAAATTCAGCACGACAGGACGAAGATCCCTGATTGCAGGAAAGCAAGTCACCCGACGGGCGGCTTAGCTACAAAAAAATCCGGCCACCGGGCCGGATTTCCAAGGCCGACAAACAACGGGATGATTTATTGTCCCATGCCCGGCACGCGTCCTTCCCAGTCGGCCGGACGACTCCAGGGGATGGAGGAGTCGGTTTTGGGGTCCACGCAACCGGCGAAGAGCGTGGCGAGCGCAACGGCCAGCAGGGCCACGAGGAAAGGTTTCTTCAGGACGTTCATTGAAGGTTAGTTTGTCGATGTGGCGGAGGGCTGCAAGCGGTTCCGGCGGCCGATGGTCGTGGTGGGGTGAGACGGCGCCAAGGCGCGCGGGTTTCATTCACCCGGCGTA
>JBAZMN010000250.1:0-3997 GCA_041649735.1 Opitutaceae bacterium
GCGGTCCTGGTGCTGGCGGCGGTCCACGCCCACGTCTGGCTCGACACGGGCGGCAAGGGCGGCCTGCCGCTGCTGGCGCGCAATTACGCGGGCACGGAAATCTATGCCCTCAAGCCCATCGAACTGTTCCTGCCCTCGAACCGGCACCACAGCGCCTCGCTGGCGGCGATCGGCAATCGCTACGTGCGCTGGTCGGACTGGCGCGGGGAGACCTTCTCCCCTTATCTCGGCCTAGTCGGGGCGGCCGGACTGCTCTGGCTGGCGGTCGTGTTTGCCCGCGGCCTGCTCGAACGGCGCCGGCGGCTGCCGGGCCCGGCCCTGCCAGCGTTGTGGATCCTGCTGTTCTCGGTCATCGGCGGCGTGAACAGCATGCTGGCGTTTTATTTTGGACTGGGGATTTTCCGCGCCTCCAACCGCAACAGCGTCTTTCTGCTCGCGCTGGCCCTGCTGTTCGTGGTGGCGCGACTGTCGCGTTTCACCCGGGCGTGGCGGCCGGCGGCCCGGCTGGGCGCGGCCGGGCTGCTGGTGGCGGGCGGCTTGTGGGACCAGCTGCCGGCGCGGATGAGTCCGGAGGCCGGTCAGCGCATCGCGGAACAGGTCGGCGCCGACCGCCGGCTCGGCGAGGAGATGGAAAAGCGCCTCGGTCCGGGCGCCCTGGTGTTCCAACTGCCGGTGCTGGATTTTCCGGAGGGCCGGCCGCGGCACCGGCTCAACGAGTACGATCATTTCCGTCCGTATATCGTCACGCGCACCCTGCGGTTTTCCTACGGCACGGGCAAGAACCGGGCGGTCGGCGCCTGGCAGCGTGAGTACGCGCAACTGGCGCCGTCGGCCCTGGTGCGCGCCCTGGAGGAACACGGTTTTGCCGCGCTCTATATCAACCGGCAGGGGTATCCCGACGGCGCCGCCGGGTTGCTCGCCGGACTGGCCGCCGCCGGGCGGGCGGAGACCATCGGCGCGCCGGATCAGAATGCGGTCATCGTGCTCCTGCACCCGGCGGAGCGGCCGCCGCCGCCCCTGGCCCGCTCCTTCACCTTTGGCCGGGGCTGGAATCCACGGCTGCGGCGGGCCGGCGGCCTGGAGCCGCGCTGGACCTTCGGCTCCGCCTCCCTGTGCTACCACAATCCGCTGCCGCGGCCGCTGCCGGTGACCGTGCGGTTTGTCGTGAGCGGCGAGGGAACACGGACCCTGCGCATCCTGGTCAACGGCCGGGAGCAGGCGAACGTGCAGCTCGCGGCGGCGCCGAAGGAAATCATCCTCCCGGCGGTGGAATTGCAGCCGGGGACGAACTGCATCGACCTGGTCACGCCGGAGCCCGCCATCCGGGTGACCGAGCAGCGTTGGAGGCTGCGCGCCGTCGGGCTGCACCAGCTGCAGCTGGAGTTTCTCCCCGACCCGACCCCGCCGCCGGCCGGCGGATCGGAGGCCGAGGACAAAGCCGACGATCCCTGAGCCGGCACCAAGCGTTATGATTGCCCGGACGACGTGAAGCAACCCGGCGGGCTAGGGATAGCCCGCCCTACCCGGGTAGCAGGTTGCGATGGTAGGGTGCGTTATCGTGTCCGCCGTAGGCTCGTGCGAAGGCTGGATCCTTAACGCGCCGTGCACCCCGGCTACAATATGCGCAAACGCTGGCCATCGTAACATGGAGGCGATCCGGTGGCCGGCCGAAAATTTCGTCGCCACGATTCACCGGCCGCCGCATCTGTTCCGCATGGAGGAAGCCGAGTACTACAAGATGGCCGGGGTGGAGGACCGGATGTGGTATTACCGGTCGCTGCATGGCCATTGCCACCGCCTCCTCCGGCAGCGTTGCGGCACCGGTGCCTGCGACCTGCTCGACGCCGGTTGCGGTTCAGGCGGATTGATCCGCCGGCTGCAGGGCCGGGAGCCGGCCTGGCGGATCACAGGCATCGACGTCTCGCCCCTGGCCTGCACGCTGGCGCGGCGCCGATGCCGTGCGCCGGTCGTCGAGGGATCCGTGACCGCGCTGCCGTTCGCCGGCGCGGCGTTCGACGCGATCGTGTCGGCGGACGTGCTGTACGAGCTGGACGAGCCGGGGGCGGCGCTGGGCGAGTTTCACCGGTGCCTGCGCCCGGGCGGGTGGATCGTGATCAATGTCCCGGCGTACCGCTGGCTGTGGTCGTATCATGACGTTGCCGTGCGCTCGAAGCACCGCTTCGAGCGCTGCGAGGTCGCGGCTCTGCTGGCGGCGGCCGGATTCGCGGTGGAGGTCAACACCCACTGGAATGCGCTGCCGTTTCCGCTGATCGTGGCGAAGCGCAAGCTTTTCTCCCGGGCCGGCGACACGAGCGATGTGAAGCAGTACCCGGCGCCGGTCGAGGCCGGTTTGCGCGGCCTGATGGCGGTCGAGCACGCCTGGCTGCGGCTCGGCGGACGCTGGGCGTGGGGCAGCTCGATCCTGGCGGCGGGCCGGAAATTGGAGTCGGCGCGTTAGGGATAACGCGCCCCACCACTGCCACCGGGACGGGAGCTTTACTGGGACAGGGCGGCTGATTGTGGTTCGCAGATTGGACTGACATCCGGAGGTAGGGCGCTCTGCTGGACAGCAGAGCCGGGCGCGCCGAAAAGCGAGGACGGCCCAGCGGTCCGTCCCTACCCGTCAGATCACCGGACGGACATCAATCATGCCGGTAGCAGGGCGCAGTCTTGCTGCGCCCTGCGAGGGCGGACCAAGGTCCGCCCCTACGAGATGGGGTTTTGAAATGGGTTCTCAGCTGTCGCCCCGGCCTCCAGCCGGCACCGCGGGCGGGCGGGGCGGATTCCCATGCTTTACTTGCAGTCGTTTTCTGCTGTTGTGTGGCCCGACATGCCCAAGGCGTGGAGCCAGCCGGCCAGCGGATTTTCTGCATGAAACACCTGTTTATCCGGAAAAGCATCGCACAGCTCCATCGGGAGGTCGAGGGCGACAACCGCCTGCGCCGGGCGCTCGGTCCGGTGCAACTGACCAGCCTGGGCATCGGCTGCATCATCGGCGCGGGGATTTTCGTCGTGACGGGGCAGGCGGCCCACGACAAGGCCGGGCCCGCCATCATGCTTTCCTTTGTCGTGGCCGGGCTGGCCTGTGTCTTCGCCGCCCTCTGCTACGCCGAGTTTGCCTCGATGGTGCCCGTGGCGGGATCGGCCTACACCTATGCCTACGCCACCCTGGGCGAGCTGGCGGCGTGGATCATCGGCTGGGATCTGCTCCTGGAATATACCATCGCCTCGTCGGCCGTGGCCCATGGCTGGTCGCAGTACTGCCAGGAATTTTTCGGCATCTTCCTGCCGCGATTGCCCCTGGCGCTGGCGCGAACGCCGTTTGATTACAATCCGGCCTTGGGCCGGTTTGTTGCGACCGGCTCGGTCCTCGATTTGCCGGCGATGCTGGTCACCGCCGCGTTGACCGTGGTCCTGGTCCGCGGCATCCGCGAAAGCGCCCGGTTCAACACGGTCATGGTCATCATCAAGCTGGCGGTCGTCCTGTTCGTGATCGGGGTGGGGGCCTTTTATGTCGACCCGGCCAACTGGCATCCGTTTGCGCCCTACGGCTATTCCGGGCTCAGCGTGTTTGGCAAGACCATCCACGGCCTGACCGGGGCGGGCGGGGAGCCGCTCGGCATGCTCGCGGGATCGGCGATCATTTTCTTCGCCTACATCGGTTTCGATTCGGTCTCCACCCAGGCCGAGGAGGCGAAAAATCCCAGCCGGGACATTCCGATCGGAATCCTGGCCTCGCTGGTCGTCTGCACGATCCTCTACATCGCCGTCGCCGCCGTGCTCACCGGCATGATCCCCTACAACCAGATCAACATCGACGCGCCCGTGGCCGACGCTTTCCGGCAGAAAGGGCTGCCCTGGGCTCATTTCATCATTTCCGGCGGAGCCGTGGTGGGCATCACTTCGGTGCTGCTGGTGCTCATGCTCAGCCAGCCGCGGGTGGTGCTGGCCATGGCCCGGGACGGCCTGGTGCCCCCGGGCTTTTTCGGCGCGGTCC
>JBAZMN010000251.1:0-3988 GCA_041649735.1 Opitutaceae bacterium
CCCCGTGCGCAAGCCCACCGACGTCAAGGTCATCATCGGCGGCAAGGCCCGGATGCTTGAACTGGGCGAAACGATTGGCCGCGCCTGCAATACGCTGCTCGAGCGCATTTATCCGGCGCTGACCACTCTCATCACTCGCGCTTCCTCCGACTCGGTGGTCCAGTTGCTCCAGAACATCATCATCACCGGCGGCGGCAGCCAGATCCGCGGCATCGACACCGTGCTGCAGAAGCGCCTGACCGACGACGGCTATGAATCGCCCCGCGTCCGCCTCGCCGGACAGGATTACAAGCGCTATGTGGCCATCGGCGCCTTCAAGGCCGCCCACGCCGCCCGCGAAAACCAGTGGCAGCACGTCCTGGACTGATCGCCGCCCGCCAGTTCGCCCCCGATCCGGCCCTTCCGTTCTGAGGGACGGCACCCGCTGCGGGCGATGCGGCGGAAGATTCGGTGATCCGGCCGGATCACCGAATCTTCTCCCGGACGACTACGTGCAGCGGCAAAAAAATGGCTGGCCCGGCAACGGGTGGACGGGCGCTCTCAATCCGCCCCTGGCTTCGGGCCTGCGGCGTATGCTACCGCCCCGCCGAATGCGCCCGGCTGGCCTTGCATCGTTCGGCTCAGTTGGCCACCGGATAGCTGCCCAGCCATTTCACCATCGGACAGAACTGGCGCAGCCGCTTGACCGCCTCGCGCATGGGCGGGTCGTCGTGGTGCCCGGTCACGTCGATGAAGAAGTAGTAATCCCAGGGCCGCTTCCGGCTCGGGCGCGACTCGATCTTCGAAAGGTTGATACCGCGCCGGGCCAGCGGCAGGAGCATCTTGAGCAGGGCGCCGGGATGCGAGGCGGCATCGTCGCTCAGCGAAATGAGGAAGCTCGTCATGTCGCGACCGCCGCCGACGGAGCCGGATGACTGCCGGCCGATCACGAAGAAGCGGGTGGTGTTGTCCCGGCGGTCCTGGATGTTCGCCTCCACGACCGGCACCCCGTAGTGCTCCGCCGCGAGCGGGCTCGCCACGGCCGCCACGCCCGGCGTTTTTCGGGCGATCTGCACGGCCTTCGCCGTGCTGACCGAGGAGAGGATCTGGGCATGCGGCAGATTGCGTTGCAGCCACCGGCGGCACTGGGCCAGGGCCTGGTCCTTGGAGTAGACCTTTTCGATTTTCTCCAGCGGCGAGGCGGAAATGAGCGCGTGGGTGATCTCGAGATAAATCTGGGAGACGACCTTGAGGTCGGAATCGACAAACTGGTCCAGGGCTTCGCGGATCGAGCCCTCCGTGGAATTCTCGATCGGGATGACACCGCAGTCCGCCTCGCCCTTCTCCACCGCGGTGAAGATGTCGGCGATCGTCGCCATGCCGTGGTAGTCGACGCTGGCGCCGAACTTCTTCATCGCCGCCTGGTGGCTGTTGGTCGCCTCGGGCCCGAGGTAGGCGACGAGCAGCGGCTTTTCCAGCGCGATGGCCGCCGACATCACCTCGCGGTAGATCGCGCGGAGGGCCGCATCCTTCATCGGTCCCCGGTTCTGGGCGCACACCTTGCGCAGCACCTGATCCTCGCGCTCGGCCACGTAAATCCGGCCGTCCTTGCGGCGCTTGAGCCGGCCGATCTCGCTGGCGAGGGCGAGGCGCTGGTTGAGCAGGCCGACGATCTGGCGGTCGAGGTGGTCGATCTTTCGGCGGAGGGATTCGAGGTCCATGGCGCTTTAGGTTGATCCAGTCGGTTCGCTCCCGGATGACGCCGCTGTTTCACTGGCGCCGACGGGCGCGGCGGAGGGCGATCCGGTCGCAGCGGCCGCCCGGGCCGCATCGTCAAGGGAAAGCTGCTCCTCGCCTTCCTCCGCGAGACCCATGTCGCGATCGGAGAGCGACGAAGGATTCATCGCATTCTGCAGCCACTCGTCGATCTGCCGGCGCGAAAGCACGTCCGAGGCGGGCAGTTCGTCGAGCGACCGCGCGCCGACGAATTCGAGGAAATTCTCCGTGGTGCCGTACTGGATCGGGCGGCCGGGCAGGTCGGCGCGGCCGACGACATAGATCAGCTCGCGCTCCAGCAGCCGGCTGATGCCGGCCTCGGCGGACACGCCGCGAATGTGCTCGATCTCGGCGCGCGTCACCGGCTGGCGGTAGGCGATGACCGCGAGGGTCTCCATCGCCGACTGGCTCAGCTTGACCGGCGGCGGCTCGTTGCGCAGGACGCGCACCCAGCGGGCAAAGCGCGGCTGCGTCACCAGCCGGAAGCCCTGGGCGGTCTCACTCAACAGGAACACGTCGTTGGCCGCGTTCAGTTCGCGCCCGATCTCATCCATGGCCTCGCGGATCTGCGCGGCGGTCACCAGGGACGGCACCTCGCGATCAAGTTCGTCGGTTTCCGGCGTTCCGGGCGGGTTCTCCGCGGTCCCGTCGGCGGCGTCCCCCGGAGGTGGAACCGCCTCCGGCCCGGGCGCGGCGTCCGGCTCCGGTCTTTCCGCGGCCGGGGTCAGCCCCGCGAGCATCGCGTCGTGCTCGTGAAACCGCGTGAAGGTCTCCTGGATTTCCTTGATCGAAAGCGGCTGGTTGGAGGAAAACAGCAGCGCCTTCAGGACTTGCTTGAGGTTGAACGCCATGCCGAGGGTGAAAGTCCAGTGTGTTTGCGGCCAAGCCGCGGTTGAAGCAATCCCGAAAACGGTGGCGCGCGCCCGGTTTGCGCCTCCGGCACGTCCGGAATTACGATCGGAGTTCCACCACGGCCAGCACTTCCACGGTCGAATCCTTGGGCAGGCCGGCCACGGCCACCGCCGCGCGGGCGTGCCGCCCGGCTTCACCGAAAACCTCGACGAACAGTTCGGAGGCGCCGTTGATGACGGCCGGGCTGTCCGTGAAGCCGCTGATTGCGTTCACGAAGCCGCTGACGAAGACGATGCGCTTCACCGCATCGAGGCTGCCGGTGGCGGCCTGGATGTTGGCCAGGGTGTTGAGCGCGCAGATCCGCGCCGCCTCGTATCCCGTTTTCACGGTCTGGTCGCGGCCGACCGCCCCGGTGTGCGTCATCCGGCCATCGAGGGAGCAGATGGTGCCCGCGCAGTAAAGCAGATCGCCGGTCCGCACGGTCGGCACATAGCTGCCGGCCGCGGCGGGTGGCGGCGGAAGTTTGAGGCCCAGTTCGGCCAGTCGGGCGTCGGCACTCATGGGTGTCCAGTATTCAAAGGCGGCGGAATGAATTCAAGCGTGGCCACGTCGTCCACGGTCACGGGTTTGTCAAGCACGCCCATTCCCCGCAGCAGCGCGATCTGCCGCTGCAGGCGCTCGCGTGTCAGCAAGCCCATGCGCTCGCCCCGCGCCGGATCGCCCAGCACCAGCCGGTAGTCTTGCATCGCCTGGATGCTGTAGGCCATGAAACCGGCGGGCAGATCCGGGCGCAGCCGGCCCAGCATGGCATTGGCCGGGCCCGGATCGCCGGTCAGGTAATCCGTCCATCCCCGGACACTTGCGCGCACGAAACGGCGGACCACATCGGGATGCTGCGCCAGGAAGCCGCGGCCGGCGAAGATCACGCGGTAGGGGTCGTAGTCCGGACAGAGGCTGGACACGAGCACCGCCTCGGCCCGGGCCCCCCGCTCCCGTGCGAAATACGGCTCGTTGGTCACGAAGCACTGCTGGAGGAAAGCCGGGTCGTTCATGAAGCGCGCCAGGTCGCCCGCCAGCGGTCGCAGGCTGAACTTGATGCCGTAGCGCTGCTGGATGAGCTGCACCCAGACCGAAGCCGGCCCGGCCATGATGATCTTGCCGTCGAGATCGTGCACGGTCCGGACCGGATTCTCGTCGTGGAAAAGGATGCCCTGCGCGTCATGCTGCATCTCGGCCGCCACGATCCGGACCGGCACGCCGCGGGCAATGGCGGTGATGACGTCGTCGCCGTTGCCCATGCCCAGGTCGGCGCGGCCGGTGGCGACCGCGGTCAAAAGCCCGGAGTTGGGCCCGCCAGGCAAAATCTCCACCGCCAGCCCTT
>JBAZMN010000252.1:0-3984 GCA_041649735.1 Opitutaceae bacterium
GTCGAGATCGTGAACCTGGGCCTGGTGGACAACGCCGACCGCGCTTTCGCCGCCGGCCGCGAATGCCGCCGGCAGGATGTCGACCTCATCGTCCTCCATGTCACCACCTACGCGCTGTCCTCGACCGTGCTGCCGGTCGTGCTCCGCGCCAAGGTCCCCGTGATCGTGCTCAATCTCTCCCCCGTGGCCACAATTGACTACGCGGCCTTCAACCGCCTCGGCGACCGCACCCGGATGACCGGCGACTGGCTGGCGCACTGCTCCGCGTGCCCCGTGCCGGAGATCGCCAACGTCTTCCGGCGCGCCGGGGTGCGCTTCCACCAGATCACCGGCATGCTCGACGACGATCCCGCTTGCTGGAACGAAGTCGACGCCTGGATCGAGGCCGGTCGGGTGGCCGCCGGCATGCAGGGCAACCGGCTCGGGCTCATGGGCCATTATTACGGCGGCATGCTCGACATCTATTCCGATCTCACGCTCCAGTGCGCCACCTTCGGCACGCACATTGAAATGCTCGAGGTGGACGAACTCACCGCCCGCTGCCGCGAGGTCACCGCGCCGGACATCGCCGCGCGGTTGCAGGAGTTTGCCAACGTCTTCGACATCCAGCCCGACTGTCCTGCCGATGCCCTCACCGCGGCCGCCCGTACCTCCGTCGCGCTCGACCGGCTCGTGGCCGATTATCGTCTCGGCTCGATGGCTTATTACTACAAGGGCACCGGCGTCGCGGAAAATGAAGGTACGCTCGCCTCGATCATCCTCGGCACTTCGCTGCTGACCGCCCGCGGCGTGCCCGTCGCCGGCGAGTATGAGGTGAAAAACGCGCAGGCCATGAAAATCATGGATCTCTTCGGCGCCGGCGGCTCGTTCACCGAATACTATGCCATGGATTTCAAGGACGATGTCGTCCTCATGGGCCACGACGGCCCCGGCCACATCGCGATCGCGCAGGGCAAGACCAAGGTCCGCCCGCTGAAAGTTTATCACGGCAAGGTCGGCCGCGGTGTTTCCGTCGAAATGGCCGTGAAACACGGTCCCGTCACGTTGCTTTCCGTGATCGAGTCGACCGCGGGCAAATTGGCCCTGCTCTGCGCCCAGGCCGAATCCGTGCCCGGCCCCATTCTCGAGATTGGCAACACCAACAGCCGCTACCGATTTGCCTGCAGCGCCCGCGAATTCGTCAACCATTGGAATGCTCACGGCCCCGCCCACCACTGCGCCGTCGGCGTCGGTCACATCGCGGATCGCATCGACAAACTCGGCGCCTTGCTCGGACTCGAGACGATCCGCATTTGCTAACTCGTCAACCATCGCACTCCCCCAATCATGACCCCCAATCCCTTCCTCGGCGTTGTTTTCCACTGGCTCGGTGGCCTTGCGGCCGGCAGTTTTTACGTGCCCTACCGTGGCGTGCGCCGCTGGTCGTGGGAAACCTTCTGGCTCATCGGCGGCTTCTTCAGCTGGATTGTCGCGCCTTGGGTGATCGGTCTTTCGGTAACCCACGATCTCTTCGGGGTGCTCGCCCGGGCGCCGGGCCACACTCTTTTCTGGGCCTGGTTCTTCGGTCTGCTCTGGGGAATCGGCGGACTCACATTCGGCCTCACCATGCGCTATCTCGGCATGTCGCTCGGCTTCGGCCTGGCGCTCGGCATCTGCGCGGTGTGCGGCACCTTGATCCCGCCGATCTTCAAGGGAGCCATCGGTTCGATCGCCGCGACTAGCTCCGGCCGAGTCACGCTGATCGGCATCGGCGTCTGCATCATCGGCATTGCGGTCTCCGCGCTCGCCGGGCTGAGCAAGGAACGCGAGCTGCCCGAGGCCGCCAAGAAAGAATCGGTGAAGGAATTTAATTTTAAAAAGGGCCTCGTGGTCGCGTTTTTTTGCGGCGTGATGAGCGCCTGCATGGCCTTCGCCCTCGATGCCGCCGCTCCGCTCGCCGAGCTCTCCGCCGCGGCCGGCACGCCGCGGCTCTGGACCGGCCTGCCCAAACTTGTCGTCATCCTGCTCGGCGGCTTCACGAGCAACGCCCTTTGGTGCATCACGCTCAATATTCGCAACCGCACCGTCCGCGAATACCTTGCCGCGCAGTCGCCCGCCGGCGAATCCGTGCCGCGCCTCGCCAACCTGCTCTTCTGCGTGCTGGCCGGTGTCACGTGGTATTTCCAGTTCTTCTTCTATACGATGGGCGAGACGCAGATGGGCCGGTTCAGCTTCTCCTCATGGACGCTGCACATGGCGAGCATCATCATCTTCAGCACACTCTGGGGCGTAGCGCTCAAGGAATGGCGCGGCACGAGCCGCCGGACGCACGCGTTCATCGCCGGCGGCATCGCGGTGCTGATTTTATCCACCCTCGTGGTGGGTTACGGCAATTACCTCGCCATCGCGCAATGAAAAGCCCGCGGCCCGATGAACAGACTCCCTGCCCTTGGCTCTGGCCGGGAACGCCCATCCCAACATGCCATGAATCCCTATGATCGCGCAGTGAGCCCCCATGCCGGCGCCATGATGCTCTGGCGCCGGCTGCGCGGTTCCATCCTCTGTCTGGCGGCCGGCATTTTCATTGGCCCGGCCGGAATCCGGGCGGCAGATCGGCCGCCGCCTGTAGTCGGAGCAATTCGATGGGACGGATGGTTTGCCGGGAGCCCGTGGGCTAAAAACCTGGTGCCCGCCGCGTATCACGAGCGCCTCCCTTTTTATACGACCTGGGAAAAGGGCGAACCGATCGTCAATGCGGATGACCAAGGAGTCATGGACCGCGAGATCATCCTGGCTTCCCGCGCTGGTCTCGCTTACTGGGCGTTTGTCTATTACCATCCGTCCGACTGCTGGCCCGGCGGTGACGCGTACAATTACGGGTTGCGGCGATACCTAGCGAGCGGACGGCAGGGGGAACTGCACTTTTGCCTCGACCTGCAAGGGGCGCACCTGGGGCGCAAGGAAAACTGGCCGAAAACGGTGGCCACGCTCGTGGATTTTTTCCGGAAGCCAACGTATCAGCGCGTGCTCGGCAACCGACCGTTGGTGTATCTCTTCTATTGGGAAAACCTTGTTGCGGAATTCGGCTCGATCCAGCAAGCGCGGGCGGCCATCGCCGCACTGCGCGAGCAGACCGAGGCCGCGGGCCAAGGCAACCCCTATATCGTCGTCCAGACGTTTTCCGCCGGCGAGGCGGCCGCCGCCGTGGACAAACTCGGGCTCGACGCCAGCGGCGCCTATTGCACCTCGACCGACGGCGCGCACCAGGAGCGGCGCAATTATCCGTTTCGTGATCTCATGGGCATCAATGCCGACTACTGGGAATCCTGCAAGGCGACCGGCAAGGACGTCGTTCCGATCCTGAACGCCGGCTGGGACGTGCGCCCGCGCTGGCAGGATGCCGAACTCATGAAGCAATATCACGGATCCGAGCAGCCCTATTACACGCCACCAACCGCCTCGGAGCTCACGCGGCATGTCCAAACGGCCATTGACTGGATCACCGCCAATCCGGAATCCGCGAAGGCCCAAGCGATCCTGATTTACGCGTGGAATGAGAGTGACGAAGGCGGATGGCTGGTTCCGACCCTGACCGGAGGCAACGCGCGTCTGGATGCCATCCGGAGCGCTCTCCAAGGGAAGACGGTCTCGCATTGAAGCACGCCGATTATATCCTCAGGAAAGCCCCGTGCACGCGGCTGTTCAGGCCAGGCGTATACTTTCCCCGTGACTCCACGCTTCTGCCAGATTACCGGACCGGTCCCCGCCGTCGATGACGGGTCCCTTGAGCCTATCTACACTCACAACCATGAAGACTGTGCATTGTGCGGCCGTTGACCTCGGCGCGACCAGCGGCCGCGTGATTGTCGGCACGTGGGCGAGGAACCGCCTCGAGCTGACGGAGGTGCATCGTTTTCCCAACCAGTTTCGCTCGCTCGCCGGCCACGATTACTGGGACCTGCCTTATCTTTGGGGCGAAGCGCGCACCGGCTTGCTCAAGGCGAA
>JBAZMN010000253.1:0-3978 GCA_041649735.1 Opitutaceae bacterium
TCACCGGCCTGTTTGAAAACCATATCACCACCCGCGCCGCCGCCTTGAGTTATGCCTCGCTGCTCGGCCTGGGTCCGCTTGTGGCCCTCGCCATGCTCGTGGCGGGCTTCGTCCTCAACCAGCGCGACCCGACCCTCGCCGTCAACACGATGAACCGGGTCATCAAGTTCATTGCGCCGCAGGTGGCGCAATACGAGCACCTCGACCAGCCCGGCGGGGCCGCCCCGGCGGCGGAGGAGGCCAATCCGGCGCTCGTGCAGATGATCGACAGCTTTGTCGCCGGCAGCCGCTCGGGCACGGCCGGAGTCGTCGGTGCGCTCACGCTCATCCTCATCGTCATCCAGCTGTTCACCTCGGTCGAAAACGCCTTTAACGCCGTCTGGGGGGTGCGGCGTGGACGCTCCTGGCTGCTGCGCGTCGTGTTTTACTGGACGATCATCACGCTGGGCGCCGTGCTCTTTTTCGCCTCGCTCACGGCGCTGTCGGCGGCGGCGTTCATCAACGTCTTCTTCGAGCGGCTGCCCTTCGGGGCCGAGCTGCTCCGGGCGCTGCGCTGGCTGCTGCCCTCGCTCTCGGTCGTGGTGCTGGTGGCGGTCCTCGCCCTCTTCTACCGCTACATTCCCAACACCCGCGTCTTCTGGCGGGCCGCCCTGGTCGGCGCGCTCATCGTCACCGCGCTGCTCTTCCTCAACAACTACCTCGCGTTCCTTTATTTCAAGCGCGTCGTGCTCCAGCGCAGCCTCTACGGCTCGCTCGGCATCCTGCCGATCCTGATGCTCGGCCTCTATATCTTCTGGTTTTTCGTGCTCGTGGGCGGGCAAATCAGCTACGCCGTGCAGAACGTCCATTACCGCAGCAGCCAGGCGGCCTGGCAGAACCTGAGCGAAGCCGCCCGCGAAAGCCTCTCCCTGCTCGTGCTGCTGGTCATCTGCCGCCGCTTCAAGGACTGCCTGCCCGCCTGTTCCGCATCCGAGCTGGGCCAGCTCAGCAAGGCCCCGACCCAGATCCTCAATGAATGCCTCAACCGCCTGGGCGATCTCGGCCTCGTCGCCGCGATCCCTCCGGCGGAGGGACAGCCGGCTCTCGACCACCGCTACCAGCCGGCGCGCCCGCTCGGACGCATCACGCTGGCCGAATTCAAGCAGTTGTTCGAGCACCACGGCGAGAATCCCGCCGGTGAAAACCTCGAGGCGGTCGATCCCGTGCTCCATTTTTACCATGAACGTCTCACCCGCCTCCGGCAGGATGCCCTCGGCACGTCGACGCTGGAAGCGCTGCTGGACGAGTTGCCGATTGCCCCCCGAGCCGCCGGCGGGTGAAAGCAGGCCGGGCGGCACGGGATCTCACTCCAATCCGGCCAGTTTCGCGGGTGAATCCCCGGTGCGCAGGGCGATGGTCGCGTAAATCTTCGGCACGTAGAGCCGGGTCTCCGCCGGCAGCGCCGGGGCGATCTCCGCAAAGGTCCGCGCCTTCCGGGCCGTAAGCACGCGGCGGACGCGGCCCTCGCCGGCATTGTAAGCCGCGAGTGCCAGGGCCCAGTCGCCGAAACGGTCATGGAGGCTGCGCAGCAGCCGGGCCGCGGCATGGGCGCTTTTTTCGGGATCGGCCCGCTCGTCAGGCATCCAGGTGCTCAGGCCGAGCGTTTTCGCGGTGTCCGGCATGAGCTGGAACAGGCCCCGGGCGCCGGACGGGCTGCGGGCGCCGGGATTGAACGTCGACTCCACCTCGGCCATCCAGGCGAGGTCCACGGGCACACCCTCGGCGGCAAAGGCCGCGCGCAGCCCGGGCATGAGCGCAGCGGCGGCGGGCGGCACGGAGCGGCGGCGCAGGCGCTGCAGCCACAGGTCGTAATACGGCATCGCGAATGCAGGCGGCGGCCGGCCGGGAATGGGCGCCACCGGCGGCGGAGGAGGCCGGGCGGCCAGCCGGGCTGTCTCAATCAGGTCGAGCCGCTCCGCCAGCCAGTCGGCATACTCCTCGTAACCCGGGATCGTCCGCAGCGCGGCGAGCGCCGTCCGCGCCTGCGGCTCGTACGCCGCCAGCTCCTCAAGCGAATCTCCCGCCAACGCGCGCTGCAGTTGCACCGCAAACGCGTCCCACTGCTCCCGGGTGGGAAACTCATACTGCTGCTTGATTTCCGGCGGCGCGTACTGCTCGAAAAGCGATTGGCCCAGCTCATAAGCCTGGTCCGGCGTCAGCGGCGGCGTTTCACTGGTGGCGTCGACAGGCGCCCCCGCCGGCTGGTTCGGCTTGCCCGTCGCATCGGCGGACTCCGCCGCCCGGATGCCCGGTCCGGCCGCAGCGATGAGCCCGGCCAAAATCATCGGGAGAAAAACCGGACGGCGGCGGTGCATGCGGAGACTGACCGCGGCCATGCTGATCGGTTGCACGATTCCCTGCGAGCCTATCATTACGCCGGTTGCATCGCGTTCCGGGCCGCCGCCGGCGGACGGCGCGTTCCGGCGGGGCCCCGCGGCCTACTGCGCCAGCTGCCGCCGGAGCGCCTTGAGCTCCTGCCGGCGGGCGGCGGACGGCTCCGGATAGCTCAGCTTGAGACGTCCGAGCACGTCGAGAATGACCTGGGAGATGATCAGCCGGGCGTTCTCCTTGTCGTCGGCCGGCACGACGTGCCACGGAGCGGCGGCGGTGCTGGTCGCGGCCAGGCATTCCTCGTAGGCCCGCTGGTAGTCGTCCCACCGCTTCCGCTCGGCGAGGTCGGTCTGGCTGAACTTCCAGTTCTTGGCCGGTTCGTCGATCCGCGCGAGCAAGCGCCGGCGCTGCTCCTCCGGCGAAAGGTGCAGGAAGAACTTGATGATTCGCGTGCCGTTCCGGTGCAGGTGCTGCTCCAGCTCCACGATGGAGCGATACCGCCCCCGCCAGATTTCCTGGCGGTCCGCCAGCTCCGGCGGCAGCCGCCGGCCGTCGAGGATCTCCGGATGCACGCGGGCGATGAGCACCTCCTCGTAGTAGGAGCGGTTGAAGATGCCGATGTGTCCCCGCTCCGGCAGCCGGCAGGTCGTGCGCCAGAGGAAATCGTGCGCCAGCTCCTCGGCGCTGGGCTGCTTGAAACTGTAGACCTGGCAGCCCTGCGGATTCACGCCGGACATCACGTGCTTGATGGCACCGTCCTTGCCCGCGGCATCCATCGCCTGGAAAATCACGAGCAGGGCATACCGGTTGTGCGCATAGAGCAGCGCCTGCCGCCGGCTCAGCTCCCGGATGTGCTCCTCGAGCAGCCGGGCGTATCGCCGCTTCGACTGGTAGAAAGGCTTCACCCGGGTGGGCCACTTCCTGAGCCTGACTTTGGCCCCGGGCGGAACCCGGAAATGCTTCGGATTGATTTTCATCTGCATCTTCCCCCGCCGGTCAGTCCTTCCTCGTCCGCGCGGCATAGATCATGATCGCCGCCAGCAGCAGGACCAGGCCTCCCATGATGATCCAGGTGGCGGCCTGCGCATAGTCCGGCCATTGTTTTTTCTCGAGCGTCAGGCCGGCCACGCCGGTGCCGGCCACGATCAGGCCCCAGACCAGCAGCAATCCGCCGCCAAAGCGGTTGATCTCATACCAGCGCTCCTCCGACTTGAACGCCTCGGGAATGCGCACGCCATACCAGCAATTGCGCCTTACCTTTTTCAGGATCAGCGGAATCGCCAGGGCAATCACCACGGCCGCGATGGCGAGATGCATGAGGGCATGAGGGTTCATCGGATTTTTTCCCGCCGGCCTCCGAATATGCCGCCGCCGCCGGCCTTTCCAAGGCTATTAGCACCGGCCTCCAGCCCCTGGTTCCCCCGCCAAAACCTCCCGGCCACATGTCAACTATTAGTTTACATGTGGCCGGGGAAACAGAGGTTCCCCTCCATGCCGGCTTCCGGCCGTTCCGGCGCCGGGGCGTACCGCCCGCTCACCCTTTCAGCCGGCGGCGGATGGCCCGCAGGAACCGGGGCTTGGTCAGTTTTCGCCAGGCCCGGGCCAGTT
>JBAZMN010000254.1:0-3952 GCA_041649735.1 Opitutaceae bacterium
GGGCGGCCGCGAGGGTTACGAGACGCTCCTCAACACCGATCTCAAGCGCGAGCAGGCGCACCTGGCCGCCTTCCTGCACATGGCGGTCGACCATGCCAAGGCCATCGGTTTCAAAGGCCAGTTCCTTATTGAGCCAAAACCAAAGGAGCCGACGAAGCACCAGTACGATTTCGACGTCGCCGCCGGAATCGCCTTCCTCCGGACGCACGGCCTCGAGAAACACTTCAAGTTCAACATCGAGACCAACCACGCCACCCTCGCCGGTCATACCTTCCACCACGAAATCGAGGCCGCCGCGGCGCACGGCCTGCTGGGCTCCATCGATGCCAATGCCGGCGACCTGCTCCTGGGCTGGGATACCGACCAGTTCAACACCGATGTCAAGGAGCTCACCCTCGCCATGGTTTCCATTTTGCGCGCCGGTGGTCTCGGTTCGGGCGGCTTCAACTTCGACGCCAAGCTGCGCCGGCCTTCCATCGACCTTGAGGATCTCTTTTACGCGCATATCGGCGGATTCGACGCCTACGCCCTGGCCTTCAAGCTGGCGCGCCGCATTCTCGCCGAGGGCAAGTTCACCCAGTTTGTCGCCGCCCGCTACAACAGCTACAATGTCGGCTTCGGGCGCGACATCGAGTCCGGCCGGCTCGGTTTCAAGGAATTGGAGAAGATCGCGTTCAAGCTCGGTGAACCGGTCCCGCACAGCGGCCGCCAGGAATACCTCGAGAACCTGTTGAACCAATACCTGCACGGCTGAAACTCCATCGGCCGCTCCACCGCACGCTGGGACAGCAGGCAAGTTGATCACCAGACGATCGTCGCCGCCCTGCGTTCACTTCCGCGTTGTCATCGCGCGGTCCAATCATCGCGCCCTTTCCTGATCGCAAAGGCCTGAGAGGAAGGTCCATTCCAGTTGCTGCTTTCGCGGTCACGGACCGGAGGGCGCGGAAAACAGAAACCCGGCTCTTCACGAATGTCCATGGCCGGGCGATGGGGTCCTGCGGCAGACGGACCTCTCCATCCCGCTGCAAAAGAACTTCCCTTGCACACGGCGTCGGCTCACAGTGGCCGGACGCGTCGGTTTCTGACGGCCCCGGTCCGGCAGGTCTTTCCTTTGAAAGCTTGGTGGCGGTTCCTGACTTTCCTGCCGCGAGTTTCCTCCACGACCGGAGGAATCGTTTCCCGGGGTTCATTATGTCGCATCCGATCATCATCCAGGGTGGCATGGGCGTTGGCGTCTCCGATTGGAGGCTGGCTCGTGCCGTTTCGCAGTTGGGTCAGCTCGGCGTCGTCTCTGGAGCGCTGCTGGCCGTGGTCTTTGCCCGGCGGCTGCAGGCGGGCGACCCCGGAGGCCACATGCGTCGCGCGCTCGGGCATTTTCCGATCCCCGGCATGGCCGAGCGCGTCCTGGATCAATTTCTGGTGCCCGGCGGCAAGCCACCCCAGGCCCCCTTCTTGCTGAGTGCCATGCCGACGCTTCGTCCCAGCCCGGCGCTTGTGGAACTGATGGTGGCGGCAAATTTTGCCGAGGTCTTTCTCGCCAAGGAAGGGCAGCGCGGCTTGGTGGGCATCAATCTTCTCGAAAAAGTCCAGCTGGCCACCCTGCCCTCGCTTTTCGGCGCCATGCTCGCCGACGTGGACTATGTGCTGATGGGCGCAGGCATTCCGCGCGCCATTCCCGGCGTGCTCGACCGCTTCGCGGTTGGCGCGCCGGCGGAGTTGCGCATCGATGTCGAGGGGGCCGGATCCGGCGAGGAGTTTTCCTGCACCTTCGATCCCCGCACCTTCGGTGGCGATCGCCTTCCAAAACTGCAGCGCCCCCACTTTCTCGCCATCGTCGCCTCGGCGACACTGGCCACCACGTTGGCCCGCAAGTCCAGCGGGCGGGTGGATGGCTTTATTATCGAGGGGGAAGCCGCCGGCGGGCACAATGCCCCACCCCGCGGACCGTTGCAGCTGACCGCCGCCGGCGAGCCCGTCTACGGACCGCGCGATGTGCCCGACCTTGAAAAATTCCGCGCGCTCGATCGGCCGAGCTGGCTCGCCGGCGCTTATGCGCAGCCCGACAAACTGACGGAAGCGCTCCATCTCGGCGCCACCGGGATCCAGGTCGGAACGGCGTTCGCCTTTTGCGAGGAATCAGGCATTGAGCCGGATCTCAAGCGGCAGGTCTGCCAGTTGAGCCGGGAAGGCGGTGCCCGCGTCTTTACCGACCCGCTTGCCTCCCCCACCGGATTTCCGTTCAAGGTGCTGCAGCTGGCGGGCACGCTGGCCGAGGCCGACCGCTATGCGGCCAGGGAACGCTTCTGCGATCTGGGCTACCTCCGGCAGACTTATCTGAAGGCGGATGGGACCCTGGGTTATCGCTGCGCCGCCGAACCGGCGGACGATTTTACCCGCAAAGGCGGAATCCTCGCCGAGACCCAAGGCCGCAAATGTCTTTGCAATGGACTCATGACCACCGTCGGGCTCGGCCAAACCCGCTCCGGGAACGAACCCGAGCTGCCGTTGCTGACCGCCGGCAACGACATCGCGCAACTCGCACGATTTCTCAAACCCGGCGTCGACTCCTACCGCGCCGCCGAGGTTGTGCATTACCTGCTCAACCAACGCGATCCGGACTGAACCGCCCGGGTGTGGTCGCCAGGAGCGGATCGCCCGGTTTCAGGGCGGACCCTGACCAAGTGTTGTGCCGCCGGGCGACCAAGGACACGCCGGGCCGGAAGCCGTGCAGGTGTGGACCGAAAGACCATGCGGCATCAGCCCAGACGCATGACCGGTATTGCACCGCGTCCAAGAAGTCCACAAAACCGAATCCGTGCAACTTGATCCTCTTCCGCCCGCTGGGGGCTTTTTCGCGCGTCGTCGGCAGACCGGTACGCCTGCAGGGCACGATTTCCCCGTCATGCTCCTTTTGGTTGTCATCACCCTGGCCAGCCTCACGGCCTGCGCCACTGAACGGAGCGACAAGCGAAAGCTGCGGGAGAGCATCGCTCCTCCCCAGCCCCTGCTGAACGCCACCGCCACCTATGCCGGCGGCGCCCTTGCGGTCCAGGCTTGGCTGGGGCCGTCGGTGCGTTTGCGCAAGGCGGACGAGCCATCCGCCCCAGCCGCTGGTGGCATGCCTGACCGGGGACATCGAAGCCACCATGGAGACATTCCGCCGTCCGGAGAGTATCTCGCCTCCTCCAGCGCTCCCTTTGAACAGGGAGCCGGCCGCTATTCAGCTGAGGAGGTCGATGAGATGTACGGCCATGAAAACTACCAGCACATCATGCCGCCCCGCCTGGCGCTGACGTTCACCTTTACCAACACGAGTTCGGCAAGCACCACGTTTACCATCACCGAGGTGAATTCCATCCTGGGTAATTATGCCACCCGCCCCGAACAATTCACCCTTGCCCCCGGCCAGCAGGGCTCGCCCGACCCCATGCTCTCAGTCTTTGAGAGCAACTTTGACGAGTTCGAAGTGACACTGGCAGTCCGGTTCGGCAACAAGACGGAGACCCACGTGCTGCACCTCCATCGGACCCAACCGCCCCCGCCCTCCGCACCGGCCAATCCGCCCCGCGGCTAAATCGCATGCCTCTCCGGCAAGATCTGCGGATAATTTTTGCTGTCCTTTCGGGGAACCGGCCGCCACAATCACCACCACTTTACTTATGAGAACCGCCCTCGCCCTCATCCTCCTGGCCACGGGTTACCGCATCGTCGCAGCTTGGAATCCGGACTTGGTTAATTTTTCGCCGCTCATGGCCCTGGCCTTTTGCGGCGCGGTCTATTTCCGCAGCCGCTGGATGTGGCTGGTGCCCTTCGTGGCCCTGAGTGCGTCTGATCTCTATCTCGACCGCTATCACGCCATCCAGTTTGGCTACACTTGGGATGCGGGCGGCATGCTGGTGCGCTCGGTGTGCTTCGTGGCCGCGCTGGTGCTCGGCTGGATGGTCGCCCAACG
>JBAZMN010000255.1:0-3951 GCA_041649735.1 Opitutaceae bacterium
GGTTCAGGGGTATTTTTTGAGGCCGGAGAGCTGCGCCGCGGCCCGGAGGACAAAAAGCGGAACAGCCCGGAAATAACGCGGAGCCAGCCGGCGCGGTTCGATGCAAACCCGGAACAGCCACTCGAAGCCGCTCCGTTGAATCCACCGGGGCGCCTGGCGCACGCGGCCGGAGAGAAAATCGAAGGCTGCGCCCACGCCGATGAGCGTCCCGGCGTCGAGCTGGCGCCACTGCCGGGCCATGAAGAGTTCCTGCTTGGGCGTGCTGAGGCCGACCCAGATTACATCCGGATGTTTTTCCGCCACGTCGGCGCGGAGGGCGTCAGACTCCTCCAGACTCAACGGTCGGAAGGGCGGCGTAAACGTGCCGACCACCTGCAGACCGGGAAAACGCGCACCCAGCCGGTCGCGCAGCTCCTCCGCGACGCCGGGAACGCCGCCATAAAAATAATGGGTGAGACCGACGGCCCGGCCGGCGTCGCACACGGCCAGCATGAGGTCGGGGCCGTAGACCCGGGTGACCTGCCGGTGGCCGTGATAACGGCCGAGCCAGACGAGCGGCATGCCGTCGGGCACGTTCAGCCAGGCCCCGTTGAAGGCCGCGTGAATGTCTGCATCCCGCTGCGCCTCATCGAGGCCGTGCACCCCGCAGGCGCAGACATAACCCTGCTGCCGGCGGCCGCGCACGCCAAGCACCAGATCCCGGGCCGCGTCGAGGCTCAGCGCAGAGACGCCGACACCGAGGACATTGTAGCGGGAAACGTCGGGCTGGGTCACACGCCGGTTGTGGCAGTGGCAAAGCGTTGAAGCAATCCGGCAAGCGGCAGGTCGGCCAGCGACGGCAGGACCAGGTGGGCGGCCGAGAAATCGTGCCGGTGCGTGGAGGGATTGGGCACCGCGACCGTCCACAGGCCGGCCGCCCGGGCCGCCTGCACGCCGGCGGACGAATCCTCGAAGGCGACCGCTTCGTGCGGAGCGACGGCGAAATGCCCGACGACCCGGTGATAAAGATCGGGGGCCGGTTTGCCGGCGGCGACGTCCTCGCGGCAGCAGGCGAAATCGAAGAGCCGGCGCAGGCCGAGGCGCGTGAGATGCCGGTCGATGTGCTCATGACTGGAATTGGAGGCCAGACCCAGTTTCAGACCCTGGGCGCGGGCCGCCTGCAGGTAGGCCGGCACGCCGGGCAGGACGGGCTGCCGCGCCGTCAGTTCGCGCGACAGGCGCCGGTGCTCGGCCTCGAGCGCTTCGCGGTCCGCCGCCGGTCCGAAGGCCGTCCAGGGATCGAAATCGACATCGATACGGCCCACGAGCCGGTGGGCGTCGGTGCGCGCATAAGCCAGGCCGGCGCGCTCGTGCAGCGCCGCCCAGGCGTCAATCAGCGGCGTCTCGGTGTCGAGGATGAGACCGTCGAAATCGAAGACCAGGGCGCGGATCATGGAGCAAAGAAGTCAGGGGCCGGCCGCCCGCAGTCAAGCCGCACCGCGACCGGATCCCCGCATGCGCCGGCTGGACGCCGGGAGAAAAAACCTCCATCGTCCGCTCTCATGCACCAGGCCCCTCCACCGACCAGTCGCCACGGTCTGATCCTTGCCATGGCCATGCTTATGACCTCTGCTGTCCTCTCCGCCAAGCCCGCGACCCGCAACCGCGCCGAGATCCCCGCCGAGTACAAGTGGGATGTCTCGCGCATCTATCCGGACTGGACGGCCTGGGAGGAGGGGATGAAGGCGCTCGACGCCAAGATCGCCGAGTTCGTCACCCTGAAGGGCACCCTGGCGCAGGGGCCGCAGGCGGTGCTGCGCGCCTACCGGCTCTACGACGACATCGGCATGCTGCAATACAAGGTCTACGGCTACACCCATCTGCAGCGCGACGTCGACACCCGCAACCAGGATGCCAGCGCCCGGTTCCAGCGGGTACAGGCGCTTTTCGCCAAACTGGGCACCGCCACCTCCTGGTTCACGCCCGAGCTGCTGGCGGTCCCGCAGGGGACGGTGGAGCAATGGATCCAGGAGACGCCCGAGCTCGGCATCTACCGCTTTCCCATCCTCGAGAATTACCGCCAGCAAAAACACGTGCTCGACGAGAAGGGCGAGCGGCTGCTCTCCTTTTCCTCCCGCCTGAACCAGGCGCCCACGGCGGCGTTCCAGGAGCTTTCCACCTCCGACATCAAGTTTCCGAAGGTCACGCTTTCCGACGGCCGGGAGCTGACCCTTTCCCCCGGCGTCTACCAGCAGGTCCTCGAGTCCTGCCGCAACCAGGCCGACCGGGCGAAAGCCTTCGAGGCCTACCTAAACACCTACGCGGCGACGGCCAACACCTATGCCGCCCTCTACAACGGCGTGCTGCAGCGCGACTGGTTCCTCGCCCAGGCCCGCAATTACCCCTCCACGCTGGAGGCGGCACTGGATACCAACGCGATTCCGCCGGCGGTCGTCTCGACCCTGGTGGACACGGTCCGCAAGGGCACGGCGCCGCTCCAACGCTATCTGGCCCTGCGGAAAAGGCTGCTGGGGATCGAGACGTACCACCTCTACGACAATTTTGTTCCGATCTTCAAGGTCGACCGGCCGTATCCCTACGAACAGTCGAAGGCACTCGTGCTGGCGTCGGTCGCGCCGCTGGGGGCGGATTACCAGGCGAAGATGCGGCAGATCCTGAGCGGCGGGCGCATCGACGTCTATGAGAACGACGGCAAGCGCAGCGGCGCCTACAGCTCGGGCATCTACGGCGTCGGGCCGTTCATGCTGCTGAACTACAACGACACCCTTGACGCGTTGTTCACGCTCGCCCACGAGGCCGGACATTCGATGCACACGCAGCTCGCCTTCGCCACGCAGCCGTTTGCCACCGCGGACTATACGATCTTCGTGGCGGAGGTCGCCTCGACGATGAACGAGCGCCTGCTGCTGCAGCAGCTGCTCGAGACGACGACCGATCCCCGCGAGCGCTTCGTGCTCGTGCAGCACGCGGTCGACAACATCGTGGGCACGTTTTACGCCCAGGTGCTTTTTGCCGACTTCGAGCTGCAGGCGCACCGCCTCGTCGAGCAGGGCCAGCCGGTCACGGTCGACGCCCTCAAGGGCATCTACGGGGGGCTGCTCAAGGATTACTATGGCGACGCGATCGCGCCGGACGAGCTCTACCGCTACACCTGGACGCGCATCCCCCATTTCTACAACACGCCCTACTACGTCTACCAATACGCCACCTGCTTCGCCTCGTCGGCCCAACTCTACCGGACGCTGACCACCGGCACGCCGGCGGAGCGGGCCGCGGCGACGGAGCGCTATCTCGATCTGCTGCGGAGCGGCGGCAACGACCAGCCGATGGTGCAGCTCAAAAAAGCGGGTGTTGACCTGACGCAGCGCGCGACGGTGCAGGCGGTGATCGACCAGATGGACGAACTGGTGACGCAGCTCGAGACCGAGGCGGCGAAGATCAAATAAGTGGGCGGAGTCGTAGCAGCCGAGGTCACGAGGCTGGGGCGTCCCGCCCGGCGGTGCCGGCGGTTGCGGTCCGCCGCCGGCTCAAAACCAGCGTCGCTTGCGCAGGTAGGCGAGCATCCCGAGCGTGCTGATGACGGTCAGGGCGAAGGCAAGCAGGTAGGAAAGACGCCCGGGGATCTCGGGCATGTGCTGGAAGTTCATGCCGAACCATCCGCCGATGACGAGCACCGGCAGTGTGAGCGCCGTCAGCGCGGTGAGGACGCGGATGCCAAGGTTGGCCTCGTGGTCGGCGCGGTTGAGGAAGACGCGGAAGGCGAGCATGAGTTGTTCGGACCAGGTGTTGGCGGATCGTTCGATGCGGGCGAGATCCTCGGCGAGATCGCGGAGGTAGGGCAGCATGACCGGGCGGAAAAAACCGGTGCGGCCGTGGGCCAGGTCGGCGACGATCTGATGCTGGGGGCGCACGATCTGGCGGAGGGCCGCCAGATCCTTGCGGGCGGCAAGC
>JBAZMN010000256.1:0-3951 GCA_041649735.1 Opitutaceae bacterium
TGGCGGCTATAATACAGGGTGTAGTCCGACTGGCAGTCCTTGAGGTTGTCATACTGGTCGGACCAGAAATCCACGCCGGGTCCCGCGGTGTAGAAAATGTTCCGCTGCAGGTCGGATCCCTGACAGACGCCTGTATCGGTTCCGTAATTGCACATCAGCTGGGTATACCCGAATCGTCCGGCATTGTATGTGCCGGGCGGGAATATCTCGGCGATGATGTTGTTGGTTATATAATTGGGCCCTTTGATGGTGATGCCAATGCCGGTGCATCGATAGATGATGTTCTCATAGATCTTGATCCCGGTTTGGTAGTCATCGCAACGGATGGCGCCCACGCAGCCTGCACTGGTGATGTCGTGAACGTAATTGCGGCGAATGATGTTTCCGGGCGGCGAAAACCAGACGTAAATCCCATTCCCGTCCCCCAGTTTTTCCATGGCGTGGTGCACCTCGTTGAATTCGACCACGTTGTTGCGGGTCTGAAAAAGAGGCAGCAGGGTTTCCGGCTTGGTGTCGGGCAGCGGGCCGATTTCATTCCAGCGGATATAGGACGGTTTCGTCGAATCGACCGGCTTCGACCTGAAGGAATGGGGATCGGGACCGGCAATCATGATTGCCGTGTAGGGCACGTGATAAACCAGGTTGTGGGCGATGCGATTGGAACTGCTTTGGGTCAGCATGATGCCCGGCGCGTGCCAGTAATGCTGGCCGATGTGGTGGATTTCGTTGTTCACCACCTCGTTGTCCTTGTTCAGGTCGGTGGTGCCGGGGCCATAGCCGGATAACAAGATGCCGGTGCCGCCCAGATGCTCGAATTTGTTGCCATAGACGATGTTCCCGATCGACCGCAGATCCAGCCGCAGGCCGGCGGTGGCGCTGGTGGTGAAGGTGCAATTCTTCACCACGCACTTTTCGGTGCAGCGGAGCCGGACCAGCGCGTTGGCTTTGTCGTACGATTCCCAGCCGCTTTCCAGAAACACCTCGTCCTTGGTCCAGGTGTCGCGCTCGCCCTGCGTAAAGGTCAATCCCTGCAGGATGAGGTTGCGCACCGGTTTGTTCGATCCTTCATCGCCCTCCAAGCGGACATATTCCGTCAAGGCCGGCGCCAGAATGTTGTCTCCCGGCGTGGCTCCCGTTGGCCAGAGATACAATTTCCCGGTCGAGGTATTCAGCACCCATTCGCCGGGCTGATCCAGCGCTTCGATGACGTTCTCGACCCACACGGACTCGTCCGGGGGCAGCCAAGTCATCTTGACCAGATGGAACGTGCCATCAATTCCCGTGGTGGCGATATCGGTCGCCTCGTCCACCGATGCCAAAGGCAGGATGTTCACGATCCAGGGCCACTGCGGGCGGATCACCAGCTCGACATCCTGGAGGTTGGCCCAATTCTTGAGCGCGCCATGGGGAAAGTGAAGTTTGCTGCGTGAAGCCGTGGGATCATCAAAGCTCTGCAAGGGCTGAAAGCCCTTGCCGCGGGCCCGCGGCAGCTCGGAGCCGCCATCATACAGCGCCTTGAATGAGCCCAGTTGTTTGGGCGCGTCGGCCACCCAGAGGTGGCCGCTGGCGCCGGCGGGCAGCCCGGGCGGTTCATCCGCGACCGTCAGTTTTTTCCATGGCCCGATCCGCACGCCGGAACTGAAGACCGGCGTTTCGTCCGGGAAGGCCGCATAGGTGATTTGGCGGCCGTCCGGCGCGGAATCCTCCGGGCCGAACACGACCGTCCGGGCCAGATCATAAGTCCCGCCGCGGATCAGGACCCTGACATCCTGATCACGGGGGTGCTGGATCACCTGTCGCACCGCATCCCGGGCCCGCGCCAGCGTCGCAAACGGCCCGTCCGTCCCCTCGGCATTGGGCAGCGGCAATTTGCCCGACCAGCGGTCATTGCCGTTGGGGGCGATGAAAAAATCCGCGGCGCTGATCCCGGATCCCGACGCTGCTTTTGATTCGTGGCCCGAAAGCGACAGTGCGCAGGCGATAAAAAAGGCTGGGAGGAAAGCGGTAATCTTTCGCATCATGCCTTAAGAGTCTGCTCCCGCTGATCTTGTCAAAGCTTCTGGTCGGGTCGCGGCCGGGTTATTCCACCGAAGCGCGTCCATTATGAAATAACCTCATCGACGGACGGTCCGCGGGCCGGTCTGCCGGGATGCCGGCTTCCGCCTCGGCTCGTTGCGCTTCGGCGGACAGGCATGGCGCTCAAGTTTACCCCACCCAGGTCCGGGCGTTGGAGAAGAGTTTCATCCAGGGAGAATCTTCGCCCCATTCAGGTGGCCTCCAGCTCATCGCCACAGATCGGAAGACCCGCTCGGGGTGGGGCATGAGGATGGTCACGCGGCCGGTGGTCGTGGTGAAGGCGGTCATGCCCAGCGGCGAGCCGTTGGGGTTGAGGGGGTATTGCTCGGTCACCCGATGCTGGTTGTCCACGAAGCGCGCGCAGACGAGACCGGAGTCGCTGCAGCGTTGGGCGGCCGCGGCGTCAGCAAACTCCGCATAGCCCTCGCCATGCGCGGTGGCGAGGGGCAGCACGCTTCCCTCCATGCCGGCGAAGAGCACGCTGGGGCTCTTTTCGATCCTCACCGACACGAACCGGGCCTCGAAGCGCTCGGACTTGTTTTGCACGAAGCGCGGCCAGTGGCCGGACCCGGGGATGATCGCGTGGAGGGCGCTCATCATCTGGCAGCCGTTGCACACGCCGAGGGCAAAGGTATCCTCGCGGGCGAAGAATGCGGTGAATTCGGCGCGGGCGCGGTCATTGAAGAGAATACTCTTGGCCCAGCCTTCGCCGCCACCGAGCACGTCGCCGTAGCTGAAGCCGCCGCAGGCGACCAGGCCGCGGAAATCCGCGAGCTTGATGCGTCCGCCGAGAATGTCGGTCATGTGGACGTCGATGGCCTTGAAGCCGGCGCGGGTGAAAGCCGCGGCCATCTCGACCTGGCCGTTGACGCCCTGCTCGCGGAGCACGGCGATCGGCGGCTTGGTTTTTAACCCGAAGGTCGCCAAGGGCGCAAAGGAAGGAGAATCAGATGGCTTGGATTCAGCACCCTCAGCGTTCTTTGCGATCTTGGTGTGAAAAGATCCGGGAAAATCGAAGGTGATGACCGGGGTGATGCCGGGGTCGGCGGGATCGAGCTTGAGCTGGTACTCCTGTTCGGCGCAGGCGGGATTGTCGCGCAGCGCGGCGATGCGGCGGGTGACATCAGACCAGATGGCGCGGAGGGTGGAGAGATTTTCGTCGAGGAGCGTCTGGCCGGATTGTTTGACCCGAAAGGCATAGTCGCGATTGAGCGTGCCGATGCGGGTCAGCAGATCCTCGAGCTGGTGCGAGCGGAAGACCTGCCGCACGTGGGCGAGGTCCGCGGAGCGCACCTGGATGACCGCGCCCAGCTCTTCCGAGAAAAGTTGGGCGAAAACCGAATCATGGGCCACAAGAGACTCGGAAGTAGCGGGAGCAGACTCTGCAGACGGATTTTTTGCCACAGAGAGCACAGAGTGTGCAGCGGAAGGCTGGGCGGAGAATTGACCCACGAACGGCCTCGATTTGCTCTCGGTGTTCCTTGTGTTCTTGGTGGCGATTTCGGCAAGATCCAGGTCCACGCCGATGTGGCCGGCAAAGGCCATTTCCACGGCGGTGGCGAACAGGCCGCCGTCGGAGCGGTCATGATAGGCGAGGAGCTTCTGCTCGCGGCCGAGCTGTTGGATGGCGTTCCAGAAATTCTTCAGGTCGGCGGCGCGGTCGACATCGGGCGTGGTCTCGCCCAGCTGCGAAACGACCTGCGCGAGGATGGAGCCGCCGAGGCGGTTCTTCCCGCGGCCGAGGTCGATCAGCAGAAGAACCGTTTCGCCGATCCTCTCGGAATCTTTACAGGAGGTAACGGAGGAAACCGAGGGATCTTCCTTCGTTCTCTCCGTTTGCTCCTGTGAGAACGGATCGTACTGGAGCTGCGGCGT
>JBAZMN010000257.1:0-3949 GCA_041649735.1 Opitutaceae bacterium
GGGGGCTGAGCATGTTTGCCCAGTTTGCGCTCGCGCCGCTGGTGGTGGTGTACCTCGCGATCCTGTATCCGTACGCCGCCAAGATCATCTGGCTGCGCGCGTGGCCGAACGGCTGGGTATCGCTGCCGATCTTGTGCCTGGCCGTGGCGGGGATCCTCGCGGCGCTGTTCCTGCACCCAATCCGGCAGAAACCCGACGAACGGTGGGCCGCCTGGTACTGGACCTGGTTCTTCCGCGCCCTCTTTCCCCTCACCGTGCTCCTCTACCTGGCGGTGCGGGTGCGCGTGAGCGAATATGGCCTCACCGAGTCGCGCTATTTCGGCTTTGTGCTCGCAGGCTGGCTTGCGTGGACATCGGCCTACTACTGGTGGTCGGCCAATCGCTCGATCCGCTGGCTGCCCGCCTCGCTCGCCGCACTATGTCTGCTCACCACCTGGGGGCCGTGGGGCGCGTTCAGCATGTCGGAGCGCAGCCAGCTGGCCCGGCTGGAGACAAAACTCGCCGCCCACGGGCTGCTTGTTGACGGCCTCCTGACCCCCAAGCCGCAGGATCTCGATGGGAGGGATTACCGCGACCTTGAATCCCTCCTCCACTACCTTAGGTCCCGGCATGATTCCGCCGGCCTCGACCGACTGCTGGCACCCTATCGTGCCAGCAGACCGGCCGCCGCCAAGGTTGCCGGCGCGCCGAACCCCTGGGCCGAGCCGCGGGAGGTTCTTGCCTGGCTGGGAACGAGGAACGCATCGCGCGGCCCTGAACCCCGCCATTTTACCGTGCAGATCGGTGGTGACCCAGGCGCGATCGGCACCTATGCCCGGGCCGGAGTCATTTGGAATCTGAGCCGTTCGGGAAGGTCGGCGTCACCGGAAATCCCTGGGTGGCCGCGTTTCCAGCTGGATCACGCCTCCGGAGGGCTCGTGGCCCTGACCACCGCGGGACCGGTTTTGATTTCGGCGGTGGGTGACGCACTTGGAAAAGCTGCGGCCGCCCCGCGTACAGCCGGAGAGAAAGAATACCCTGCTTGGGAGCAAATGGCAGTGCCCTGCACCATCGAGGGACACGACTACCTGCTGGTAATCATCGAAGCCACCGGCCAGATTCCCGCAAACGGACGGGTGCAGGTCGACAGTCTCTCGCTGCTCGTACTGGCTCGGTAACCCGCGCCACACGTCATTTGGCGGCGGCGGCGCGGACCAGATCGACAAAGGAACGCGCCTCGAGGGAAGCACCGCCGATCAAGCCGCCGTCGATATCCTTCTGTGCCAGCAGCTCGGGCGCATTGGCCGGCTTCATCGATCCGCCGTAGAGGATCCGGATCTTCTGCGCCACCGGTTCACCAAAGATCCTGCCCAGCAAGCTGCGAATAAAGGCATGCACCTCCTGTGCCTGCTCCGTGGTCGCCACCCGGCCGGTGCCGATGGCCCAGACCGGCTCATAGGCAATAACCACACTGGTCGCGAGCTCCTTGCTGACGCCCTGCAGCCCCTGTTCCACCTGGGTCTGGACGACCTTGAGCGTGGCGGCCGATTCCCGCTCCTGCAGGGTTTCGCCGACGCAGACGATGGGCTTGAGCTGGCTCTTGAGCGCGGCCAGCACCTTCTGGTTGATCAAGGCGTCGGACTCCTTGAAATAGGTGCGACGTTCACTATGGCCGAGAATGACGTAGCTGGTGAAGAAAGCCCGGAGCATCGCGGCTGAAATCTCACCCGTGAAGGCGCCAGCCGGCTCGGTGTGCATGTTTTGCGCGCCGAGCTTGATCGCGGTCCCTTCAAGCGCACGGGCAACGCTTTCAAGCGCTGTAAACGGCGGACAGACGACAATCTCAACGTCATGCTCCTTGCCGACGACGGTGACGATCTCCTTCACCAGACTCACCGCATCGGCGGAGGTCTTGTTCATCTTCCAATTCCCGGCGATGAGTTTTTTCCGCAGCAACATGGGCGGGGTGGAGGGAGAGGAAGCGGTGGTCATGCTAGGTAAGGTATCGTGGGGAAACGAGGGTGGAATGTGATCGAACCAGATGCTTGCCCATTTTGCCGACGACGGGCAAGCCTGCTTGCGAATCCCGGCGACAGCGAAACCGGACCGTCACCGGGCGGAGGAAAGCATCAAACCGTGTCGAGCGCCGCCACGCCGGGCAGCACCCTGCCCTCCAGAAATTCGAGGCTGGCGCCGCCACCGGTGGAGCAATGCGTGACTTTGTCGACAATCTTGAACTTCTTGGCCGCCGTCGCGGTGTCGCCGCCCCCGACGACAGTCGTGGCACCGGCCATGGTGGCCCGGGCAATCGCCTCGGCCATCGCCTTGGTGGAGCTGGCAAACTTGTCGAACTCGAACACGCCGGAAGGGCCATTCCAGACGATGGTCTTTGCCCGGCCGACGGCTTCGGTGAAGAGTTCGATCGATTTCGGCCCGGCATCAAGCCCCATCCAGCCCGCCGGGATGCCCTGCTGGTCTGTGACAAGCCTGGTGTTGGCACCGGGGTCGAACTTGTCGCCGCACAAGAAATCGACCGGCAGCGTGAGCTTCACGCCCTTGCTTTTCGCCCTGGCGAAGAGTTCCTGGGCGATCTTCGCGCCTGCGGGATCGTAGAGACTGTCGCCGATCGCCATGCCCGCGAGCTCCTTCTTAAAGGTGAAGGCCATGCCGCCGCCAATGATGATCTCGTTCGCTTTCTCCAGGAGATTGTCGATCAGCGGAATCTTGTCCGCAATTTTGGCGCCGCCGAGGATGGCCAGCAACGGACGCTGCGGGTGATCGAGCACCGCGGTGAAGGCCTTGAGTTCGGCCTCCATCAGGAAGCCGGCGACCTTCTGGGACAGCTTGACTCCGACCATCGATGAATGAGCCCGGTGCGCCGTGCCGAAGGCATCGTTGACGTAGACATCGCCCAGCCGCGAAAGACTGGCCCGGAAGGCCTCGACCGCCTTCGGATCGGCTTTGACCGAGGTGCCGTCATCCTGCTTGATTTTGCCCTCCTCCTCGATGTGGAAGCGGAGGTTCTCAAGCAGCACAACGTCGCCGGGCCTAAGCGCGCCGGTCGCGCAGGCGCTTTCGATCTCGGGGCCAATGCAATCCGGCAGGAATCGCACGGGTTTGCCAAGCAGCTCCTGCAGTTTCGCGGCAACCGGCTTCAAACTGTATTTGGCGACCACCTTGCCGTCGGGCCGGCCAAGGTGGGACATGAGGACGACCGAGGCGCCGTGGTCGAGCGCATACTTGATGGTCGGCAGGGCCGCCACGATGCGCTGCGGGTTGGTAATGGCGCCAGTGGTCTTGTCCTGCGGGACGTTGAAATCCACGCGCATGAGCACGCGTTTGCCGGTAATGTCGATGTCACGGATGGTCTTGTAGGCAGGCATGGGAATCGGGATTGAGGGCCGGAGGTTGGAAAAAATAACCGCAGGCGGTAGGGCGCGTCGTCCTCAACGCGCCGCCACGCTCTGCGGTTAAAGCGGCGGCGGCCGGGAACAAGCCGCCCTACCCTGCGAAGTTGATCACAATTTGGCGGCGATCTTCCTGGTGAGATCCACCACGCGATTGCTGTAGCCCCACTCGTTGTCGTACCAGCTCACGAGCTTGAAGAATTTCGGATTCAGCTCGATCGAACTGCCGGCGTCAAAAATCGATGAGTTCTTGTCGTGGATGAAATCCGTCGATGCGACCTCCTCGTCCGTATAAGCGAGGATGCCTTTCAGGTACGTGTCGCTCGCCTTCTTGAGGGCCGATTTGATCTCGGCGAGCGATGTTGCCTTCGTCGTCTTGAACGTGAGATCCACGACGGACACGGTCGGGGTCGGCACGCGGAACGACATGCCGGTGAGCTTGCCCTTCATCTCCGGGAGCACGAGCGCCGTGGCCTTGGCCGCGCCCGTCGACGACGGGATGATGTTGATCGCGGCGGAACGTCCGCCCTTCCAGTCCTTCTTCGAGGGACCGTCGACCGTCT
>JBAZMN010000258.1:0-3932 GCA_041649735.1 Opitutaceae bacterium
ACGCACGCAAACCGGCCCGCCGCCACGATGCTGCCGGGTTACAAGGAGGTGCATCCGATGGTCTACTGCGGCCTTTACCCGCTGGAGACGCAGGATTACGAGAAGCTCAAGGCCGCGATCGCGCGCCTGCGGCTCAACGACTCGGCGTTTGTCTTCCAACCCGAGACCTCCGTCGCACTCGGCTTCGGTTTCCGCTGCGGTTTTCTCGGCCTGCTGCACATGGAGGTCATCCAGGAACGCATCCGGCGCGAGTACGACGTGGACATCATCTCGACCTATCCGAGCGTCGTCTATCACGTGAAGGTTCATGGCGGGGAGACGACCGAGGTGGACAATCCGATCAACCTGCCCGACCCGGCCTCGATCGCGGCGATCTATGAACCGACGATCAAGGCCTCGATCCACATTCCGAACACCTGCCTGGGCGACATCCTCAACCTGATCATGGAGAAGCGGGGCACGTGCGATCATACCGACACGCTGGACACCCTGCGCGTCATGCTCACCTGCACCCTGCCGCTCAACGAGATCCTCGTCGATTTCAACGACCGGCTGAAAAGCATCACCCGCGGCTACGGCTCCATGGACTACGAGCTGGGCGAGTATCGCGAATCCGACCTCGTCCGGATGGACATCCTCGTGAACGGCGAACCGGTCGACGCCTTCGCCAGCATCGTGCACCGGTCGAAGGCGGAAGGGCAGGGGCGGGCCCTGTGCGAGAAGCTCGCCGCCATCATCCCGCCGCAGATGTTCAAAATTGCGGTGCAGGCCGCCATCGGCGGCAAGATCATCGCCCGGGACAATGTCCGCGAAATGCGCAAGGATGTCACCGCCAAATGCTACGGCGGTGACATCACGCGGAAGAAAAAACTCCTTGAGAAACAGAAGGAAGGCAAAAAGAAGATGAAGCAGATCGGCCGGGTTTCGATTCCGCCCGATGCCTTCATCCAGGTCCTCAAGAACAACTAAACCCATTCCCGACGTGTTTGGATTTTTCCGCACCACCGAGCGCACGATGCGCGACAGCGCCGAGAACTGGCTGCAGCTGGCCGACAAGATCCATCATTACCGGCGGGACCAGCTGACCACCGTTCAGGGACAGGAACTCCGGCAGAAAAGCGCCGATCTCCGGCTTAAACTCCAGCAGCGGGCCGACGTGGGCAAACTCAAGCTCGGCATCGAATCCCTCGAGGGCGTGCTGCGCCAGGTCGGCGGCACCTTCTATCCGAAATCGGCGCTGGTGGAGAACGTCGAATTTTTCCTCGTCGCGGCCATCATCGTGCTGGGGATCCGCACCTATTTCATCCAGCCGTTCAAGATTCCGACCAACTCGATGTGGCCGACTTATTACGGCATGAAAGGGGAAAATTTCCCGGCGGGAGCCGAGCCGCCGGGAATGGCCGCGCGTCTCTTCCGGCTGGCGGCCTTCGGCGCCCAGCGGCGCGAGGCGCTGGCGCCCCGGAGCGGCGAGGTTTCCGCCAGGTTTTTCTCCAACGGGCTGATGGCCTACACCGTGCGCGCCGACCGCAAGTGGCTTGTGATTCCGACCCAGGTGAAGGAATACACCTTCTATGTGGACGGCGCCGAGTCCACGGTGCGCGTGCCGGTGGATTTCCATGACTTCGACCAGCTGGTGCAGGAGACGTTCTTCCCCGGGAGTGATTTGTTCCGGTTCATCCAGGGCGCCGGCCAGCACAACGTCGAGCGCACCGAAATCCAATTGCGCGAGGATTCCGGCGACTCGGTGCCCGTGTATCTGGTCAGGCTCGGGAAAACCGTGAAGGCCGGCGACCCCATCATGCGCTTCGACATCCTGACCGGCGACCAGCTATTCGTCGACCGGCTTAGCTACCATTTTCTCCGGCCGCGGGTCGGCGACGGCTTTGTTTTCCGGACCCGCAACATCGCCGGCATCGGACAGGATCAATATTACGTCAAACGTCTGGTGGGCGAGCCGGGCGACGTGCTGGAGATCAGGCAGCCGGTCCTGTATCGCAACGGCGAGCCCATCACCGGGGCCGCGGCATTCGCCAAGAATGCCCGCCGGGAGGGCAAATATCCCGGCTATCGCAACCAGCGGTCCGGCGACAACCGGCAGCTGTATTTGCGCGCGCCGGGAGAGACGCTGACGGTCCCGGCCCACGTGTTCTTCGCGCTGGGCGACAATTCCGCCAACAGCGAGGACGGGCGCTACTGGGGCTTCGTGCCGGAGAAGGACGTCGTCGGCCGGCCGCTGTTCATCTATTATCCCTTCACCCGGCGGTGGGGTCCGGCGCACTGAGCGCCCGGGCGTTTCAGCTGAACACCACCGCTCTGGGCTCGATTAGTCGGCCTTGGTGACGAAGAGCGACAGGTCGAAGGCATCAGCCATCGCCCGGCCGCCGCAATCATTCGGGTGCACGTGATCGCCCGAATCGAATTTGGGCAGCAACCGTTCGGGATCCGCTGGATCCCGGAGGGCGGCGTCAAAATCGACCACGCCGTCAAAAGTCCCCGACGAGCGGATCCAGTGGTTCACCGCCTGCCGGATCGCCTCCTTTTGCGGGGTATGCGTCCCGGGAATGGTCGTTTCCTGCTCCTTGCTCGGCGTGATCGTGGCGCCGATCACCTTGACGCCTTTCTCGTGGGCCCGGGCGATCAGTTGCTGATAGGCGGCGATCAGGTCGGCGGCTGATTTCACGTGGCTCGGCTCGCCGGGCAGAAACTGTACATCCGTAAAGACAATGTCGTTGATGCCCAGGGCAATGATCGCGAACTTCACTCCGGGCGCCGCCAGCACGTCACGGTCAAAGCGTTGGAGGCCCGCCGCGCCGACTCCCGAGGCCAGCACGCGATTGCCGGAGATGCCGGCATTCACGACCCCGCGCAGCGGGCCGCCGTGGCCGCGCAGACGCTCCGCCAGATGATCCGTCCATGGGGGCGGGCCGCCAAAGGGCCGGCTGTCGGTAATGGAATCGCCCAACGCGACAATGGCCGCCGCCGGGCCGGTCGCCAGCACATCGACCCGGCTAACAACCGGCCGCATCTGGATCGCCCGCGCGGCCAGCCAGACGGGGTCACGCGTCCCGTCGCGGTCCGGCAGGTTGGGGATCACCGTGAACAACCAAGGGGTCACTTTCGCCCCCGAGGGAAAATATACGCTGACAAAACCCTCCGCGCCCGCCGGCAGGTGCAAGGCAACCGGGTCGCTCAACTTCGCGGCGCCGACGGGAATGACCGCCTGCGCTAAGCCGTCGAACATGAGCGGCGTGATCGAGGTGGTCACCACCATGCCATCCGCTTCCGCAAGGGCCACGGAAGCCGCGCCGATCTTCATCGGTTCCTCGCCGAGTTCGTTCGAGAAATTGATTCGGATCTTCTCGCCCCCGATACTGGCCCGGAACTTGAAACGCACGCTGCCGGTGACTCCGATCTGAACCGGCGCGGGCGGAACGAGGTAGATCTTGATGGGACTGGCCCCCCAGGTTGCGATCCACGTCTGCGTCGGACTGTCGGCAGGCTGGGACCGCAAGCAGGTACCGGCGAAGACAATGGCGGACAAAGCTGTCACTCGACAGGTCAAACTGAATGGATGATTGATCATGGCCTCGGGGGTTGGGAGTATCTGCGACTCACGCTTACCTGTGTCACTTGGAGCGGCACAACATCAAATTCCTCAATCCCAGTCAAGAACGCACAATAGTTATTATGTCCAATATAGGAAAGCACGTAAATCGAAGACTTTGGTTGAAGCTAAAACCCGTCGCCGCCTATGCCGCAAATAGCTTCTGCCCTTCGCCCGCTCACACCCAAGGAGTTTTCCGCCGCCATATCGGTGGCAACCGTTCCCCCCGCTGGGTTCGCCCCGCCTGTTCCCGCGGTGACATCATCACCCTGGGCCGGCAGCGGCCCTAGCTGATTCCTGCCTGCGAACTCGCCTGCGTCCGCCCGCC
>JBAZMN010000259.1:0-3925 GCA_041649735.1 Opitutaceae bacterium
CATTCCCACCACCATCGGCGGCCTGCTCAGCGCCATCGGCATCGCGGGCATGGACCGCCTGCTCCAGCGCAACGTGCTCGCCATGAGCGGCCGGGCGGTGGAGGCCGCGGGCGACATCGACGTGCTGCTGCTCGACAAGACCGGCACCATCACCCTGGGCAACCGCATGGCGAGCGACTTCCTGCCCGCGCCGGGTGTGTCACCCGAGCGGCTGGCCGACGCGGCGCAACTCGCTTCGCTGGCCGACGAAACCCCGGAGGGCCGCTCGATCGTCGTGCTGGCCAAGGAGCGGTTCAACCTCCGCGGACGCGAGGTGGCTGCGCCGCATGCCGCCTTCGTGCCGTTCACCGCGCAGACCCGCATGAGCGGTGTCGATTTTCCCGCCCGCGACGGCAAGCCCGCGCGCCAGATCCGCAAGGGTGCGGCGGAAAACATCCAGGCCTGGATCGGAGCGCAGGGCGGCGGCTGCCCGGCGGCGGTCACCGGCGCCGTCGAGTCCATCGCCCGCCAGGGCGGCACGCCGCTCGTCGTGGCCGAGGGCCGCGAAGTGTTGGGCGTCATCCATCTCAAGGACGTGGTCAAGGGCGGGATCAAGGACCGTTTCGCCCAGCTCCGCGCCATGGGCATCCGCACCGTGATGATCACCGGGGACAACCCGCTCACCGCCGCCGCCATCGCCGCCGAGTCCGGCGTGGACGACTACCTCGCGCAGGCCACGCCGGAGATGAAACTCAGGCGCATCCGCGACGAGCAGGCCGCCGGGCACCTCGTGGCCATGACCGGCGACGGCACCAACGACGCGCCGGCGCTCGCCCAGGCCGACGTCGGCGTGGCCATGAACACCGGCACCCAGGCTGCCAAGGAGGCGGGCAACATGGTCGACCTCGACTCGAACCCGACCAAGCTGCTCGAGATCGTCGAGATCGGCAAACAGCTCCTGATCACGCGCGGCTCGCTCACGACGTTCAGCATCGCCAACGACGTGGCGAAATACTTTGCCATCATCCCCGCGATGCTGGTCGGGGTCTTCCCCGCCATCGCCCCGCTCAACATCATGGGCCTGGCCTCGCCGCTGAGCGCGATCCTGAGCGCCGTCATTTTCAACGCGCTCATCATCATCGCGCTGATCCCGCTCGCCCTGCGCGGCGTCGCCTACCGCCCCATCGGCGCCGCGGCCATGCTCCGCCGCAACCTGCTCATCTACGGCCTGGGCGGCATCCTCATCCCCTTCCTCGGCATCAAGCTCATCGATGTCCTCATCAACGCGGTCCACCTCGTCTGAGTACGTCACAATGAACACAGAGGACAGACCCAGAGTGCACAGAGAATTCTCCCTCATGCCTTCACCCACCTCCGTGTCCTCCATGCCGCCTCTGTGCCCTCCGTGACAAGAAACTGAACCTCCGCCATGAAAACTCTCTTCCTCGAACTCAAGACCGCCGTCCTGCTCACGGCGATCCTCGTGGTCCTGCTGTGCGGCGCCTATCCGCTGGCGGTCTGGGCCGGCGCGCAGGCGCTTTTCCCCGCCCGGGCCAACGGCAGCCTGGTGGCCGGCCAGGACGGCACCGTGCGCGGCTCCGCCCTACTGGCCCAGAATTTCAGCAGCGATAAATACTTCCAGCCCCGGCCCTCGGCCGCCGGCGCCGGCTACGATGCCGCCAATTCCTCCGGCACCAATCTCGGGCCCACCAGCCGGAAACTCGCCGACAACATCAAAGCCGCCGTCGCCGCCTACCGCACGGCCAACGGCCTCGCCGCCGACGTCCCGGTTCCGGCCGACGCAGTCACCTCCTCCGGCAGCGGTCTCGACCCGCACATCAGTACGGCCAATGCCGGGCTGCAGGCTCCGCGCGTCGCCAAGGTCCGCGGCCTGCCGCTCGCCACCGTTCGCTCACTCATCGCAAGCCATGTCGAGGGCCGGGACCTCGGCGTCTTCGGCGAGCCCGGCGTCAACGTCCTGCTCCTCAATCTCGGACTTGATCGGCTCGCTCAGGGGAAGCAGTGAACGCCCCGCCATCGCGCCCGACCATGGAGGTCCAACATGAACCCTGTCACTCGCCGCCGTATCGGCCTCATTCTCGCGTGGATCGCCTTCTCGGCCCTCGCCGGCTGGATCTTTCACGCCCGCTACAATGTTCCGGAACCCCCGCCCCGCCTGGATACGAAGCTGCCTTCCGCCTCCACGACAGGCCGTTGAGCAGATACCAGTCACAACGGTCTGCAAAAATTCCGGCCTAACAGGCATTCATTCCCCCAAGAAATTGAACCGCCCAACATCGCATCACCGTGAAGAAACTCCGGGATGTTTTTTTGACGTGCGTGCTCTGGACCGCCCTCGGTCTGATTGGCTGGAACTTTTTCGTCCTGCTGGTGCAGCCCTGCCGGCGCGGCTCCGAGCCCTATCCGCCCCGGGTCAGTCCCCGCGGATTATCGTCCAATCCCGGGCCGTGGCGTTGAGACTGATGCAGCCATGCCTGGCAAAGCCTCCTACTCCTAACGTTCCTGCCGCCATGAAGACGCATGCCGCCGAACCCTGTCCCTTCGAATTTTACTTTCCCTCCCTGGATACCCTGGTGCGGGTGGAAGATTCAGCCGGCGAAGTCATCATTCGCGCCTCCCGCAACACGTTTTCCCAACAACGGAGGGCCTGCTTCATCCGCGAACTGGCGGCGGAGGGTTTTATTCCGGACCATTATCAGTGGTCTTTGCCGGCCGGACTGGAGGCATCTCCCGGCGTGCACTGGCTGGTGGATACCGCTTGCTTCAAGCCGGACCAAGCGCTCGCCGCCGGCACCCGGCGTTTCATGGTTCAGCTACTGGCATCCGCCGCCCTGCTCTGGCTGCTGATGATTGGTTTTCTCATCCTATGCCAAGCCCGGTAGCCCGGCTTGCGTCGGTTTGACGCCTTCGCCATCGTCCTTTCCGGCATGCCTGACCGCCGCCCCGATCCCGACGCCCTGCTGGCCTCGCTCAAGCAAGCCGAGGCGAAGCAGGCGCGCGGCCGGCTGAAGGTCTTTTTCGGCATGGCCCCCGGCGTGGGCAAGACCTACGCCATGCTCCAGGCGGCGCGCAAGGCCCATGCCGAGGGCATGGACGTGGTGGTCGCGCTTGTCGAAACCCATGGCCGCGAGGAAACCCGGCTGCTGCTGGAGGGGTTGCCCGTCATCCCGCGCAAGCTGATTGACCACCACGGCGCGCAGCTGGGTGAGATGGACCTTGAGGCCGTGCTCGCGCGCCGGCCGCGCCTCGCCCTCGTGGACGAGCTCGCCCACACCAACGCGGCCGGCTCGCGCCATGCCAAACGCTGGCAGGACGTCGAGGAACTGCTGGCGGCCGGCATCGACGTGTTCACCACGCTCAACGTCCAGCACCTCGAAAGCCGCGCCGACACCGTCCGGCAGATCACCGGGGTGGCCGTGCGCGAGACCGTGCCGGACTCGATGATCGAGGCGGCCGACGGCATCCAGCTGGTCGACCTGACCCCCGAGCAGCTCCGGGAGCGGCTGGCGGAGGGCAAGGTCTATCTGGGGGAGCGCGCCGCCGTCGCCGCCGACAACTTTTTCAAGGAAAGCAACCTCACCGCCCTGCGCGAACTGGCGCTGCGCCTGACCGCGGAGCGGGTGGACAAGCAGCTCCGCGAAATCCGTGCGGACCGGCAGATCAGCGCCATCTGGCGCAGCGGCGAGCGTCTGCTCGTGGCGGTCGGCGCCAGCCCGTTTTCCACGCGGCTCATCCGCTGGACCCGCCGCATGGCCTACGCCCTCGACGCCCCCTGGATCGCCGTGAACGTCGAGACGCCGGCTCCCCGCACGCCGGAGGAGCGGAAGCTGCTGGACGAAAATCTTGCCCTCGCCCGCGAACTCGGCGCCGAGCTCGTCGTGGTGCCCGACCGCGACGTCGCCGGCACGCTCGTGCGCGTCGCCCA
>JBAZMN010000260.1:0-3924 GCA_041649735.1 Opitutaceae bacterium
GCGCCACCGAGTAGCAGGCCCCGATGACCTCGCGCTTCAGGCCGAGCAGCATGGCGATCGGCAGGGCGATGGCTATGGCTCCCCAGTAGTTGCCGGCCTCCTGCAACAGGAGCGCGGCGCCGGCCGAGAGCAGCTGCGGCACGTTCGGTCCGACCAGGGTGCCGTAGCGCGCCATGAGCGGGAAGGTCGCCACTACGATGATGGTGGCGGCCCACTTGGAATCGTCCAGGCTGTAGAGTTTTATCCAGCGTCCGAGCGCCTGGGGAGCGAAGGCGACCGCCAGGTAAATGGTGTGAAAAAAGGGCACCAGCACTATCAGGATCTTCGGGAAGGGCGTCCAGCGGACGGTACCGATCAGCTCGGCCAGCATAACCAGCACCAGCGCGATCAGGTACATTTTTACCAATCGACCGTTCGATTCTTTCATATTACCTCGCTTCTTGGTAAGCGTCCAGTAAACTCCACCCTCTCGAGCGGGAGGGGGAAAGCGGCTCCGCCCAGGTGAATGCCGCTAAGGCAACTATCAGTACAACCGCACCCGGGAAAAATCGAGCAGGTCGGCCTTCGCCACGGCGTGCGGCAGGTATGGTTTGAAGTCAGCCGGATCGTCGCTGTCCGGCAGGTTCGAGAACAGGTAGCGCAGATACAGATACGGCTCGACCCCAGCCGCCTTGGCCGTTTCGATCAGGCTGTAGATCGCCGCCGAAGCATGCGCGCCGGCAGGACTGCCGGAAAACAGCCAGTTCTTTCTGCCCAGTACGAACGGCCGGATGGCGTTCTCGCACACGTTGTTGTCCGGCGTCAGGAGAGGGCTGTTCAGATATCGCACCAACTTGTCCCACTCGCCCAGCGTATATGCGATGGCCTGACCGAGCGGCAGCGACGGCGGCACCTGCAGCGAGCGCTCCTTTAGCCACGCACGGAACTGGTCAAGGTGAGGCAGGAGCTTTTCACGGCGTTTCTCCACGAACTGCTCCGGCGAGAGAGCTGTGTCCGCCCGCAACGCTTTCTCTACGGCGTACAGCATGGCGATCCTGCTCACGGCGATCTCGGCGCTACCCGCCCCGGTACTTTTCGTCGCCGTTTTCGCCTCGAAGAACTTCCGCCGCGCGTGAGCCCAGCAGCCCGCATGCAGGATTCCCGGCTGCCGACCCACCTCCCCGTAGCCCTCGTAGCCGTCCGTCTGGATGAATCCCCGGTAGCCGTCCAGATAGTCCAGCGGCACCCGTTTCGAGCGGCTCGGGTGATACTGGTAACAGATGAGCTTCGTTCCCGGCGGTCCGCCCACGAAGACCCACATTGAGGAGCTGCTTGTGTTCGCCCGGCCCGGTTCATCCAGCACCTGCACGCTCGTCTCGTCGATGTTCACCACCGGCCCCGAGCGGATTTCCTCGCGCAGCAGCCGCACCATAGGCTCGATGCGCCTGCCCACCGCGATCATCCAGCTCGCCAGGTCTTGCCGGCTGATGTCCATGCCCAGCCGGGCGTAGATTTTCTCCTGGCGGTAGTACGGCAGCGCGTCGCAGAACTTGCTCACCGCGATGAAGGCCGCCAGAGCCGGGCTGGCGATGCTCTTCGGCAATAGCTGCGCGGGCGCCGGGGCGATCTTCACCGCCGCCGACCCGCTGTTCTCCCCCTCGCAGGCCGGGCAGGCGTATTTCGGCCTCACGTGCCGCTGGACCTTCCAGCTCGCCGGCACGATGAGCAACTTCTCGGAGCTTTCCTCGCCGATGCGCACCAGAGCGTGTCCGCACCCGCAGACCTTTTCGGCCTCCGGAATGTCGTGCACGATCTGTTCGCGGGGTAAATCGGCCGGCAAGGGCCGGCGGCCGCGCTTGACCCGTTGGTGGGCTGCTACCGCAACTGTCTCAGCCGGCTCCCCGGATGGTTCGGCGGCGATCTGCTCGGCCTCGTTGAACAGCGACTGTTGGCGCCGCTCCTCCGCGCTCCAGGTCTCGCTCGAACGGCCGAACACCTTGCGGCGGAACGCCTCGATCTGCGCCCAGTAATGCTCGGCCCGGGCTCGCTCCCGCGACAGCTCCGTGCGCATATCGACGAACCGACGCTCAAGGTCGATGACGATACTTTTCAGCTTTTCAACGTCGTTCGGCAGCTCGGCGACATCCAGCGGCATGGTCGGCAGTGTAGCATGACTGGTTCAGATAGTACAACTATTTTTTCATCGAACCGCAGAAAATTCCAGCCTCTGATGCGCATTCCAGAAATCGATCCCGTCCAAAAGCTGGCGCAGTTGCTCGCACGTGATCTCCCGCGCCGCTTCTTCCGTCCGCGGCCAGGGAAACCGGTCCCGCTCAAGCCGCTTCTGCCACAGGCAGAATCCGTTGCGCTCCCAGTACAACAGTTTCACAAGCCGTCGCTCCTGGTTGCTGAACAGATACAGGTTCCCCGACAGCGGCTCGCCCGCCATGGCCTCCTCGACCAGCACTGCCAGTCCGTTGATCTGTTTTCTCATATCCGTCGAACCGGGCCGCACGAACACTTTCACCCGTGACCAGTCAACGAACATGGCCGGCCTCCCGGACCGCCCGCAGCACTCGGCCGAGCAGCTTCTCATCGCTTGTCGGCGGCAGTTCGACGACCAGTCCGTCCCCGGCATGTACGCGGATCGTCGCGCTCATGGCTTCACCGGCTGCTGCAACCTCGACCAGCCGATTCCCTCCAGGTGTGCGGCCAACTCGTTTGATCCAGCGGCGTAGCGATTCGTAGCTCACACCATGCTCGCGGCACCAATCCCGCCGGGTCCTGCCGCTCGAACGCCAGTCGGTGATCAGTTTTTGCCAGGCCGCTGCGTTTCGTCGCGAATGCTTGCCGATTCCTTGTTTCCTGTCCACCCCACCCCTCCTGTCGGTTCCAATTGCCCGACAGGATCGCTCACACCGCAGCTCGGCGAAAGGTGGGGTTCACTGGACGCTTACGCTTCTTGTTGGGATGAAGGTATTATTATATGTAGAAAGCCGTAATGCAAGTTTTTTTTCCGGTCAGAGCCGAGCCCGACGGAATCCGAAGTATGGGCCGCGCGGAATGAAAAAGCCGCCCGTACGGGCGGCTTCGCATCACTGTCCAGTTCGATGCATGGCCCCTAGCGGGTCACTTCCATACTTTTTCCAGCAGGCCTAGCACGTTGCCGCCGACCACCTTGCCGATGTCCTCGTCGCTGTAGCCCCGTTTGACCAGCCAGCGGATTACGTTCTTGGAGCATTCGCGCGGATTTTCCATGCCCTTGACGTACTCGACGCGCGGGAACTCCTCGGTCGTGTTGCGGGTCTGGCCGGTCGACAGGAACTTGGCGAAGATTCGGTGCAGCCCGGCGTGGTCGCCGAAATTGGTGTCGGGCCCGAAGGTCACGTGGTCGATGCCGACCAGCTTGGCCACGTACTCGAAGTGCTCCATGATCGCGTCGATGTCGTGCACGCGGTGCTTCTGGGTGATGGTGGTGTGAGGGGCGGCCTCGATGCCTATCACCCCGCCCTTGGCCGCCACGGCCTTGATAGCCTCGTCGGTGGCCAGGCGCTTGGAGTTCCACAGGGCGCGCGCCCCGCAATGAGACATGCAGATGGGCGCGCTGGAGACCTCGGCCGCGTCGATGGCGGTGAGCGGGCTGGAATGCGAGATGTCGATCAGCATGCCCACCTTGTTCATGCGCTTAACAACTTCGCGTCCGAAGGCGGACAGGCCCGCGTCGCGCTCTTCCTTGAGCCCGCTGCCCAGCGCGTTCGACTCCGAATAGGTCAGGCCTAAAAGGCGCACGCCCAGGCCGTACAGGATGTCGATGCGGTCGAGCTCGTTTTCGATGGGCATGGCCCCCTCGATCGAGGCGACCCAGGCCAGCTTGCCCTCGCGGTGGGCGCGCCGGATGTCGTCGGGCCGCTTGCAGTGGATGAGGAAATCCTGGTGGGCCAGGTC
>JBAZMN010000261.1:0-3921 GCA_041649735.1 Opitutaceae bacterium
CCATGGCCGACCTGACCCTCACTTATTATCTCGAGATTCTTTCCTCCTGGTGTCACTGGGCCGAGCCGGCCTGGGCCGAACTGAAGACGCGCTATGCCGGTCGCGTGCAGTTTGAATGGAAAATCGCACTGATGCATCCCGGGGACTTCCCCCTGTCCCGCGAGCAGTGCGACTGGTTCTATCGTCGCAGCGGCACGATCATGCGTTCCCCCTCCATGCTCAACTCGGGCTGGCTTGAGACCGAGCGCAAAGGGATCTACCTCGCGCCCGACCTGGTGGCCGAGGCCGGCCGGGATTTTGGCTTCACCGACGACCGGCTGCGTCTCGCCCTGACGCACGCCGCCGAACGCGAGGGCCGCAAGATCGGCGGCATGGCCGAGGCGGTCGCCGTGGCCACCGCGGCCACCGGGCTCGATGCGCCCAAACTGCGCGCCCGCGCCGAATCCCCGGAAGTCAGGGCCCGGGTCGACGCCTCCACGGCTGAATTTCATGCCCATCAGATCACGCAGCGGCCGGCGTTCGTGCTGACGGATGCGATCGGCGACAAGGCCGTGTTCTCCGGTCTGGTCCGGGCCGGGCCACTGGCCGCGGCCATCGAGGCCATGCTGGACGACACCGCCGCCTACGCCGCCCATGCCGCTCATTTCGGCAAGCCGCCGGCCAGCTGAAACTCTGGATCTGCCAGCCTCAGGGTGTGCAGGGAATATGACCGGACACTTGCCCGCAGACAAGATCGGGGTATTGCTAACCATCCAGCGCACCCATGAAAAAACTCTACCTCGCCTTCGGCATCGTGGCAGTGATCGCGGTGGGCGCCGTCGTGGTGCTCTCCTTCTTCCTTGGCTCGATCGTCAAGGCTGGCGTCAACAAGTTCGGCCCTGTCATCACCGGGACCAGGGTCGAACTGGCAAGCGCCAGCATCTCACCCCTCACGGGCAGCGGCACGATCTCCGGACTGCTCATCGGCAATCCACCGGGCTGGCAGTCGGACAAAGCCGTCTATCTTGGACGGGCGCACCTTTCGGTGGCGCCTTTTTCCATTCTCGGCGATCACATCGTCATCAAGGAGATCGTCATCGACCAGCCCGAGTTCGTCTACGAAACCAAGATCATCAGCAGCAACATCAAGGATCTGCTCAAAAACATCGAAACCGCGACCAATGCCGGCACGGGAGCAGCCGCGCCCGCCAGCACCAAGGAAGGCAAACCCATCAGATTTGAAGTCCGGCGGTTTCACCTGCAAAACGGCCGGGTGACCATCGGGGTGGGTCCGACGGCGGTCACCGTGCCGATGCCCCCCATCACCCTGACCGATCTGGGCACCAAGGAGGGTGGCATCACCGCCAACCAGCTTGCCCTGGCGGTCATGGGCAACGTGCTGGACCATGTGCTCGCCACCGCGGCCGGTGCCGTCGCGAATGTCGGCAAGTCCGCGGGATCCGCCGCCACTGATGCCGCGGCCGCGGCCGCCAAAAAGGCCGGGGAGAATCTCAAGAATTTCTTCGGCGGAAAGAAATAATCACCGGGTCAGCCGACCTTCGGCAGATGCTTGAGTGCTTCGACGATCTTCTCCTCGGGATGTTCGTAGTCCTCGAGGTTGCCGGCGAGGTGGGCGTCATAGGCGGACATGTCAAAGTGCCCGTGACCGCTGTAATTGAACACGATGCACTTGCCGTCGTCCTTGCGCGCCTCGTCGATGGCGGCCCGGATCGCGTGTGAAGTTTCCGGTGCGGGGATGAAGCCCTCGGTCCGGGCGAATTGCAGCGCGCCCTCGAACACGGCATTCTGGGTATAGGCTTTCGCCTCGATGACCTTGAGATGGGCCAGATGGGCCACGATGGGGGCGGTGCCGTGGTAGCGCAACCCGCCGGCGTGAATGCCTTCCGGTACAAAGGTGTGGCCGAGCGTGAACATCTTGACGAGCGGCGTGAGCCGGGCCGTGTCGCCAAAATCGTAGGCATAGATGCCCTTGGTCAGAGACGGGCAGGCCGAAGGCTCGACGGCGATGATGCGCAGCCGGGGGTTGGCCAGCTTTTCCGGCAGGAACGGCAGGCTGAAACCACCGAAATTGCTGCCGCCGCCCACACAGCCGATCAACACGTCGGGCTTCTCACCGATCAGCTCAAGCTGCCGCTTCGTTTCCAGGCCGATGACACTCTGGTGCAGGATCACGTGGTTGAGGACGCTGCCGAGCGTGTATTTGGTGTCGGCGTGCGTGGCGGCGTCCTCCACGGCCTCGGAGATCGCAATGCCCAAGCTGCCCGGCGTCTGCGGATCGGCGGCAAGAATGGCGCGGCCGGCCTGGGTGCGATCGGAGGGCGAGGCAAAAACCTCGCCGCCCCAGATGTGCATGAGCGAACGGCGGTAGGGTTTCTGATGGTAACTGGACTTCACCATGTAAATGGTGCAATCGAGGCCGAAAAGCTGGCAGGCAAAGGCCATCGAAGAACCCCATTGGCCGGCACCGGTCTCGGTACTCAGGCGGCGCACCCCTTCCTTTTTGTTGTAATAGGCCTGCGCCAGCGCCGTGTTGAGCTTGTGACTGCCGGCCGGACTCACGCTCTCGTTCTTGAAATATATGCGGCAGGATGTCTTGAGCGCCTTCTCGAGCCGGACGGCCCGGATGAGCGGTGTGGGGCGCCAGATCTTGTAGAGTTCGCGGACTTCTCGGGGAATCGGTATCCATCGCTCCGAACTCATCTCCTGTTCGATGAGTCCCATGGGAAAAATTGGTGCCAGATCCGCAGGTTTGAGCGGTTGCCCGGTGCCGGGATGCAGCGGGGGCGGAAGCGGCTTGGGCAGGTCGGCAAGCACGTTGTACCAAGCCTCAGGGATTTCGTTGAGGGGCAGATTGACGCGTTCCTTGTCCATAAAGCCCTTCTTGGCTAGGCGAACGCCTTCGCAGAAGCCATACTTTTTCGAAACCGCGGATCACCAGCCTTCACGGCAATCACTGCCGGGCCTGTCCATCTGTCCCGGATTGCCTTCAGCACAGTGTGTTTTCCGCGAAGCGGGTGTGCGTGGCAAAAAAGGCTGTTTCCGGTCTACGGGACATCGTGGGTCTTGGGATTCCGACCGTGCCTGCCCATGCTCATCTCGCGGCGTTTCTAGGTGTTTTGGATACGCTTTCTAATAGTATGCAGTGCAATTGTAAATTCCATCACAGAGGAAGGTAAACTTATGATTTAAAGATTTAAGTCAGGTCAGATCGGATGCAGAATATTATTCTAGATTTGGCTATACCCCTCCATTGATTCCCTCACACGGATTCAGCTGCTTTGGATAATTTTAATTAGTTTTTTTGATCAAAAATCGGCTCTCTGAGTCGGCAACATCCCATTCCGGCTCTGAGCGGTGATCAAATTAGTTTTTAGGTACCGTCCTATCCCCTTAGGCGAAACAACCCCCAAACCCCATGAGAAGCCTGAAGGACACCATTGAAGTGTATGTCGGAGAAGATGGCGACGTCTGCATCGCCCATGTCGACATGAGTGAGGATTGCTGCGTGGCGATTCCACCGGAACAGGTCGAGATTTTGATCAACTGGCTCAAAGAAAGGCGAGCCGAGGCGATCAATTATCGGCAGAGGGTGGCCGTTTCAAAGTAACTGGAACCAGAAGCGGTTCGGGTATTCGTGTTGCGGTTGACCATCGGCGCGAATCAATGGTTGCGACGTTGGTGACGCGGGCGCTTGGAGGCACCGGTTTCCCAGTCAGGAACACGAAGCGCCCCAAGTAACATCTGTGGCCACCAGGCCTGTTTAGCTCGAACCCGATTTTGGCATGTGATTTGATCGAGCTTTGTCCGCGATCGACCGCGACCGATGAAATGGCGGCCAATTGCCGCCATTTTAAGGGAGACAGCACTTATTGCTGCCCGCAAAACAGGCCGGGAAGGAATGGTCCGCTGGCCGGCTGCGCT
>JBAZMN010000262.1:0-3918 GCA_041649735.1 Opitutaceae bacterium
TGAATTTCGTAGAGGATGCGGTAGGCGCCCACGCGGACCCGCCAGACGTTCTCCTCACCAGCCAGCTTCACGCAGCCTGGTGGATGAGGGTTTGTGGTGAATACGTCGATGGCGTCGGCGATCCGCCGTTTCAGCTTGGCGTCGCGGCAGTCTTCCAACCAGTCCAAGGCTTTCGCCGACAGGCTGACGGTGTAGGGTTCCATCTCTCACATACCGACAGGTTGTGAACGACTGAAAAACGGCGGGTTTCAACCACGGCGCGATTATCGGATAATCGTTTTCACGTCAGCCCGAGCCGCTTTTTGGCATCATGCCAGGCCACCGGCGGGCGCGGATCGCGCCGCGCCTCGGTCACGGCCTTGCGGTCAGCCTCCTCTTCCCGACGCTCAAGCTCCGCGTCCACGTAAGCGAAGACCTTGCGCCGTTCCCTGGCCGGCAGGCTCTTCAACTGGCGAATGACATGCGTTGCGGTCATGACCGGAAGTTTGGTGATGAAAGCCGGGCCGTCAACGCCGGCCCGGAGGTTGGCCCGCCAGCCGTCCCGTCCGCCAAAGCCTTGTGGCGACGGCGGAAGCCCCGCGTGAGCGGCGGCGAAGGGCTTGGCCTGCCATCCGTAGCCCATCGGGCGAAGGATGGTCGGGGTGGTCAGATTCGAACTGACGACCTCTACGTCCCGAACGTAGCGCTCTACCAGGCTAAGCTACACCCCGTTGCAGAAGGGGTTGAGAGTTGCCGGATTCGTCCGGCCTTAGCAACACCAAATCCGATTTTCTGCGGCCGGAGCGGGACACAGAGTCCACGGAGGAATGGCAGGAGCGCACCGAGCGGTCTTTTTGATCGAGGAACGCTTGCCCACTCTGCCGGCAGATGAATCTGAACGGCTTCCAGTCTGGCAGTAACCTCGGTGTTCTCCATGCTTCGCTCTGTGCGCTCTGTGGCTCACTTCCGTTCCCAGCCAAGGCATACTTTTAACAAAAAAAGAGGCGCCCGGGCGGGCGCCTCTTGTCGGTGTGAGGTCGGGAAAGATGAGAGCAGGGATTACTGCTCGAACTGCTTTTCCATCTCCTGCAGTTCCTTGGACTCGCGCTTGCTCTGCCAGATCGACCAGCCGATGGCCACGGCGCAGAGGAGCGCCACGAGCAGGCCGATCAAGCGGCTGGCGGTGCCGGTGATGACGTTGTATTTGATGACGAGGCCGAGCGCGAGCAGGCTGACCATGTTCATCACCTTGATCAGCGGGTTGACGGCCGGGCCGGCGGTGTCCTTGAGCGGATCGCCCACGGTGTCGCCGGTGACCGCGGCCTTGTGGGCCTCGGAGCCCTTGCCGCCGTAGTGACCGTCCTCGATCAGCTTCTTGGCGTTGTCCCAGGCGCCGCCGGCATTGGCCATGAACACGGCGAGGAGCTGGCCGGTGAGGATCATGCCGGCGAGGAAGCCGCCGAGCGCCTGCGTGCCGAGGAGGAAGCCCACGGCGATGGGCGTGAGGATCGCGAGGAATCCGGGGCCGATGAGTTCCTTCTGCGCGGTGGAGGTGCAGATGTCGACCACGCGGCCGTAGTTGGGCTTCTTCTTGCCGGTCCAGATGTCGGCGTCGCGGAACTGGTCACGGCATTCCTTGACGATGAGGAAGGCGGCGCGGCCGACGGCGCGGATCAGCATCGAGCTGAAGAGGAAGGGCACGGCGCCGCCGATGAGGAAGCCGATGAACACCATCGGGTGGGCGACGGTGAGCTTGCCGGCCTCGGCAATGTACTGGCCGGTGGCCATGAGGCTGATCTTCTCCTCGCTGCCGACGGCGATGACGGCGATGAACGAGGCGAAGAGCGAGACGGCGGCGATGACGGCGGAGCCGATGGCGATGCCCTTGGTCTCGGCCTTGGTGGTGTTGCCGACGGCGTCGAGGTCGGCGAGGATCTGGCGGGCGCGCTTGTAGCTGCCCTTTTCCTGCTTTTCCATCGCCTCGGCGTCGTAGCCCATTTCGCCGATGCCGTTGGCGTTGTCGGCCACGGGCCCGAAGACGTCCATCGAGATGGTGTTGCCGGTGAGCGTGAGCATGCCGATGCCGGTCATGGCCACGCCGTAGGCGACGAACAACGGCGGGGTGCCGAGGTAGCAGAGGTAGGAGAGGAGGATGGCAACCGCGATCACGACCACCATGGCGACCGTGCTCTCATAACCGACCGCGAAACCCTGGATGATGTTGGTGGCATGGCCGGTCTGGCAGCTCTTGGCCAGGCCCTTCACCGGCGCGTGCGAGGTGTGGGTGTAGTAGCTTGTCACCTTGTTGAGCGCGACGGCGAGGATGACGCCGATCAGGCAGGTCAGCACCGGGCGCATGTCGAGGCCCGCGATGCCGAAGCTGGCCCAGCCCGGCAGGTTGCCCGGGACGGTGTAGGGGAAGCTGGCGATGTCCTCCGGGCTGGCGTTGCGCAGCAGGTTGACGGCCGGATCAAACCGGAGATAGGCGAAGCCGAGGGCGAAGAAGCCGACGATCGAGATGATGGAGCCGATCCAGAAGCCGTTGTGGACGCTCTTGAGCGCGGTGTCGGAGGTGTCGTTGGGGCCGGCCTTGACGGTGTAGGTCGAGATGATCGAGCCGAGCACGCCGATGCCGCGGACCAGCAGCGGGAAGATGACGCCCTTGTGGCCGAAGGTGGCGAGGCCGAGGATCATGGCGGCCACGATGGTGACCTCGTAGCTCTCGAAGATGTCGGCGGCCATGCCGGCGCAGTCGCCGACGTTGTCGCCGACGTTGTCGGCGATGGTGGCGGCGTTGCGGGGGTCGTCCTCCGGGATGTTCTTCTCGATCTTGCCGACGAGGTCGGCGCCGACGTCGGCGGCCTTGGTGTAGATGCCGCCGCCCACGCGCATGAAGAGGGCGAGGAGGGTGCCGCCGAAGCCGAAGCCGAGCAGCGCCTCGTAGGCCTGTTCGCCGTAGGCGATGAAGATCAGCGTGCCGCCGAGGAGGCCGAGGCCGTCGGTGAGCATGCCGGTGACGGTGCCGGTGCGGTAGCCGAGCTGCATGGCCTCGCCGTAGGAGCGGCGGGCGGCCGCGGCCACGCGGAGGTTGCCGGTGGTGGCCAGGCGCATGCCGACGAAGCCGACCAGCCAGCTGAAGAGCGCGCCGACTGCGAAGGCGCCGGCGCGGCCGAACTTGAAGGCCCCGAGGTCGCTCTGGGTGGTGAAATAGAGCACGAGCGTGATGATGACGATGAGCGGCCCGATCTTGCGGAACTGCGCGGCGAGGTAGGCGTCGGCGCCCTCGCGCACGGCGGCGGCGATGGCCTGCATGCGCGCCGTGCCCTGGTCCGCCGCCTTCACCTGCCGCGCGAGCAGCAGGGCGTAGAGGAGGCCGGCGATGGCGATGCCGAGCACCACCAGCAGCGCGACGATCTCAAGGTGCGTGTATTTCGGGTCGCTGAAGAGCGCGAAGAACCTGAAGACGTGTGCCCCGGCGGGCGCGGCGGGCGCCTCCGCGCCGGGGGTCTGCCCGAAGAGCGGCCGCGCATAGAACGCGGCCACGAAGAAGACCGCCATCGCGGCCAGGAAGATCGTGCGGGCGCGACGGTGTCGCGCCCATTTGGCGAATGTGGTGAACATGGTGGATTCTCCGGAGGGAAGGGGGTCAGCTGCCGAAGGAGGCCTGGGCCGAGCGCCACCACTCGTGGTGCTGCGTGTCGAGCTCGGCCGGCGCGGGCAGCGGGTAATGCTTCACCTCGCGCCCCCGGCCGGCGTAGAAGCCGCCCTGGATGGTGCGGTAGAGCACGTCGTCGCGCACGTTGCGCACGGTGACCTTGGTGGGCTTGCCCGGCTTGCGGTTGAGCTCCCGCAGGCATTCGCGCAGGTGCTGCAGGCCCGAGTAGGGCAGGTTGCCCACCTCCTTGGCCTCGATGTCGGTGGCGAGTTTGCCGAGCGTGA
>JBAZMN010000263.1:0-3915 GCA_041649735.1 Opitutaceae bacterium
GGAAGGCGCCCAGCCGCCCCCAGCGGGCAACTCCGCAACGGAGGATGGGGGTGCCGTCCACATCACGGTGGATGGCGGGAAAGTCCTCAACGTCATGCGCGGCGGAATCGGAGCCTCGTGGCATGCCATCGACCAGGCGATTCCCTGCGGCCAGCCCCACCCGGTCTTCCTGCTGGAAACCCATGGAGGCAGCGCCTGGGGCGGCTACCCCCCGGCTGATGATGAACGGGCCTGGCAGCAGATCTATCGCCATGCCAGCTGGCTGGGACTGGATTGGAATCGCGTGGAGATCGAGCAAAGGATTTACGAGCCGGAGCGCAACCGGTTCACCTTCGACAGTCCGGAAATGCGGATCCTCTGCCGGATTCTCGATTGGCACCAGCAGCACGGCGCCGACGTTTTCTTCCAGCAGATGTGGAGCAATGTCGGCTGGCTCGCCTATCCCGAGTTTCGGGACGACCCGATCGCCCGGGTGCACAGTGGCCCCGCCGACCTGGACGCGTTCGCCGACGGACTCGCTACGCTGATGGAGCACCTCATCAAGGAACGCGGTTACACCTGCATCAAATGGCTGTGCATCACCAACGAGCCGGGTGAAAAGTGGAGTTGGTGGCAGCAGCCGCCCAACACGCCGCTTTCGCTCAGGCCGGGCTTGGTCGCCGTGCGCAAGGCGCTGGACCGGCGGGGGCTGTCGTTGCCCCTCTCGGGACCGGACTCCACGGCCACCAACGGCACGGCCGGGCTTCCGAACGGCGTGCCGGCCGGCATCGACTGTCTCGACGTGGTCAATGCCTACGATTTCCACAACTACGGGGTGGATTTCGACTGCAAGACCAGGGGGTTTCTCGCCAGTCAGGAACACAATGCGATCGCGTGGTCCCAATATGCCCACGACGAGAACAAGCCGCTCTTCATCACGGAGTTCGGAAGCATGGCGTTCCCGTTCAGGCCCGACAAGCCGGGACCATCCTGTCCCCAGGCGGTGCTGGCCGGCAGCGAGTTGATCGTGCGCATGGCCAACGCGGGAGTGGACGGATTTAATCGCTGGAGCTTTCTCAATCGCGGCGATCTCGATGGGCAGTGGCAAATGATCGAGACATGGGATCGGCAGAAGCAGGAGATGCTCACCGACTACACGCCGCATCCGAACAGCTATTTCGGCGCGGGTCTGCTCCCGCGGTTTACGGCGAAACACTCCGCCGTATTGGCTTGTGCCGTGACCGGCGGACGGATCGGCGACTGGAACCGCGTGTTCGCCGCCGCCTTCCGCAGCCCGCGCGGGCATCTCACCGTCGCCGTGGTCAACGATGCCGCCCAGGCGTTCCGCCTGGAACTGCAGATCCGGGAACCCTCGCGTCCCCTCGTGTTGCACCGTTACCGCTACGGCGAGGCGGAGTATGATCGAACCGATGTTCGCGTCGATCCGCAGGGACGGTTCCCGATCGGTCCCGGAGCCGCCGCGCTGCGGGACACGATTCCGCCCGGGTCATTGACCCTCTACAGCTCCTACGAGCTGGGCCATGATGCGCCCGGCGTCGTCACGGAATCCGACGATGGAAGCGCCCCGGAAGATGCTACGCTCGCTGCGCGAAAATAAATTCAAACCCTGAGCGAGCCGCGGAAGCCCCGGCCGCCATAGTAGGACTCCGCCCCGTTGTGATAGACGAAGACGCGGCTGAAGCGGCGATCGCCAAAGAGCGCACCGCCGAGTTTTCTCATCACCGCCGGTGTTTGCAGCCAGCTCGACGACTTCGTGTCGAACTCGCCCAGTTGCTGCAGTTCGCGATATTGCTCTTCCGTCAACAGCTCGACGCCCATGGCCGCCGCCAAATCCAGGGCGCTGTTCTTCGGCTTGAATTCCTTCCTGGAATCCAGCGCCTCCCGGTCGTAGCAGAGGCTGGTGCGGCCGGCCGGGCTTTGCGCCGAACAATCGACAAAGCGGCATTCGCCCGTCGCCGGATCGTGGTCGACCACGTCCGGTTCGCCGCCAGTTCGTTCCATTTCACCGAGTGACCACAGCTTGCCGGCACGGGCCTCGAGCCTGGCTTGGACCTTGGCCCATTCGAGGCCCGGGTGGCGGTGCGGGTTTTTCTCGAAGCGGGCTTGCAACGTCTTGAGCAGTTCCTCCCGCTTTGCCGGTGGCAGCTCCTTTTTGGTTTCGACGCCCTTCATGGAAGTCTCCTGCTCGTTACCATGTTGGCCCAGCTTCTTCTTTCAAACTGCCGCGCCAGATCGTCCGGGCGGCGGGCCGCTGACACATCCCCGCAAATGCACGATCATTGGCCCGTAGACCCCAAAAATCACGAAGCCCGACCCTTGTTGCTTGAAGATGCCCTGGCTGGAAGAGATGAGCGCGGCGGCGTTTTTTCGGCTGGTCCCCGCCCTCGGCCGGGGGCAGAAAAGCCTTGCGCGGGTTGACCCGGATCGTAGGGTGCCCGACTCCGCATTGGGTCCCCATCGTCTAGCCCGGCCCAGGACACCACCCTTTCACGGTGAGAACCGGGGTTCGAATCCCCGTGGGGACGCCAGCGAAGCTGGCGCTGCGACAGTTCGAACCCCGGAGGGGTTTGTGGAGGTCAGAGACCGGAACAGACGATGCGCAGCATCGGTCGCGCAGCGATGCCGCCCCCAGGGCGGCACCAATCCCCGCTCGTCGCGCCGAAGCAGCTACGTAGGCGGATGGGGACGCCAGCCTTCGCCTTCGGATTCCGAAGGCTACTCGTCGCGTCATAGCCGGCAGGGCCGGCGACGGCAGACGGCTTGGCCAGCCAGCCCGACTCAAACCAAAGGCCGGATATTTGCCGGACGATGGCGAAGGCGGTCACGCCGGGCTCAACAATCATTGGCTCAATTGCATGGCCCGCGAGCGGATTGCCCGGCCTGGTCGCCGCCGCACTTTCCCCGGTCCCATCCCTCCCATGAGAGACGACTACCTCCAAAGCGCGCTCAAGGTCATCGACGATCGCAACATCCTGATCAACGTCGTCTCCCGCCGCGTCAAGCAGCTCAGACGCGGCAGTCGCCCGCTGGTGGAATCGCTGGAGAAGCTTTCCGCCGAGGACACGGCGCTGCGCGAGATTGCCGAAGGGAAGATCGCCTACGAACTGGCGACGCCGGAAGAATTGGCCCGCCGGTGATGCGGTCCGCCCGCATCTGATTTCGGGCCCGCGCGCGGATGGCCATATCCCAACCCGGCCCCTTGGGGCAGGGTGATGTTTTTGCCGGCTGGGTTACGCGGCGCTGGTCCCGGGGATGCCGGCAACCGTCATCGCCGGCCACCTGAGTGCTCAGGCGGCCGGCGGCGAAGTCGGAGTTGCATCGGAAGTTTCGCGGAACTACAAACGACGTTCATTCCTTCAATGAACGTTGTCCGCCATGCAATGGATTACCCCTTCTGAGAAAGACATCGCCACCGATACGCTGGAGAAACGCCTCTGGGAGGCGGCCGATCAGCTTCGTGCCAATTCCGGGCTCAAGGCCCAGGAATACTCCGCACCCGTCCTCGGTTTGATCTTCCTGCGTTTCGTGGAAGTCCGCTTCGCCACTCATCGCGCCAAGCTGGACAAAGCCGGCGCATCGTCCAGACGCAGTTCGCGCGTGGATGAGCCTGCGGCTTACCACGCCGAGGGCATCCTCTATCTGCCCGCTGAGGCACGGTTCGATTATCTGCTCAACCGCCCCGAGGCCGAGAACATCGGCGCAAAGGTCAATGCCGCCATGCGCGACATTGAGAGGCACAATCCGCAGCTCGCCGGCGTCCTGCCCAAGACCTACAACCTTTTCACCAGCACCCTCCTCAAGGAACTGCTCAAGAAAGTCTCCGAGATTCCCGCCTCAATGGACTACGACGCCTTCGGGCGCATCTACGAATACTTCCTTGGCGAATTCGCCATGAGCGAGGGTCAGGGCGGCGGC
>JBAZMN010000264.1:0-3914 GCA_041649735.1 Opitutaceae bacterium
GGGGCCGTCATCCTCGCCATCACCGGGGCCGAGGCGCTCTATGCCGATCTGGGTCACTTTGGGCGCCGGCATATCTGTCGGGCCTGGTATGCGCTGGTCTTCCCTGGTCTGACGCTCAGTTATTTCGGCCAGGGCGCCTTTGCCCTCGCCCATCCGGAGAATCCGGAAAATCCCTTCTTCGCCCTGGCGCCCGCGGGGACATCGCGGCTCATTCTCGTCGGCCTTTCCATGGCAGCGACGATCATCGCCAGCCAGGCGCTGATTTCGGGCACCTACTCGCTGACGCGCCAGGCCATCCAGCTCGGCTACTTCCCGCGGTTGAAAATCAACCACACCAATCCGGATCAGGTGGGCCAGATTTACCTGCCCCTGGTCAACGCCGCCCTGGCCATCTGCACCATCTGGGTGGTGCTGGGGTTTGGCTCCAGCGACCGGCTCGCCGCCGCCTATGGCGTGGCGGTCACGGGCACCATGGTGGTGACCAGCCTCGCGTTCTACCGGGTGACCCGCCTGCGCTGGCGCTGGACCAAGCTTCAGGCCGGCCTGCTCTGCGGCGTCTTTGTCGCCGTCGAGACCATCTTTCTGCTGGCCAATCTGCACAAGTTTGCCGACGGCGGCTGGCTGCCCATTGTCATCGCGCTGGGCCTGCTCGCCATCATGCATACCTGGAAGAGCGGACGCACCGAGATCCAGGAAAAGGTCTACAGCGGCGCCATCAACGAGCTCGAACTTTCCGTCATCGCGCGGAGCAAGTCGATCGTCCGGGTGCCGGGCAGCGCCATCTTCATGGCCGCTTCGCCCAAGGGGGTGCCGCTGGCCCTGCTGCACCACCTCAAATCCAACAAGTGCCTGCAGCAGACCACGGTGCTGCTGACCATCAGTTTCGAAGAGATCCCCCAGGTGCCGCCTGCCGAGCGCCTGATCCTGACCAACGAGGGCGAGGGCGTGTGGCGCGCGGTCGGCTACTACGGCTACATGGAGTCGCCCGACGTTGGCGCGCTGTGCGAGGAACTCAAGGCGCGCGGGGTGCCGCTCAAGCCGCAGGAGGCCACCTTTTACTTCAACCGCGAGATGATCATCCCCGGCGGCAATGCCCGCATGTGGGAATGGCAGAAGGCCTTCTACGCCTTCCTCAGCCGCAATGCGCGCCCGGTGAAGGATTATTACAAGGTCCTGCCGACGCAGGTCATCGAGATCGGCCTGCCGGTCCAGCTGTGAGCGCGCAGGCGGCGTCCCGGTTTTGCTCGACTCGCCGCGGCGCCGTTGCTGGCATGACGCTGGCCGCCGCATTTTATGGAAATGCTGGAACACCGCTTCTTCCGCTATTTTCCCCCCGAGCATGCGAAACGGCTGGCCCGGACCGCGCGCCGGGTAAAATTCCCCGCGCGCCGGATCATTTTCGACGAGAACGACCCGTCGAATGCCATCTATCTTGTGCTGTCCGGACGGGTGGAGATTCTCAAACACTCGAGCGCCGAGCATTACCACTCGCTCGCCTACGCCAGTGAAAACGATTACTTCGGCGAGCTGGGCGTGCTCGATGGCAGCGGCCGCAGCGCCCGCGCCCTGACGCTGACCAAGGTCACGGCCGCCATGCTGCCGCGCAAGGTCTTCCTCGAGGTGCTGAGCCAATGCCCGTGGGAGACCACCATGGGGCTGTTCATGCATGTGATCGCGAACCTGCGCGAGACCGATGCGCGTTTCGTGGAGGAGCTGATCCGCAAGGAGAAGATCACGCTGATCGGCGAGATGGCCAACAGCATCCTGCACGATTTTCGCAGCCCCGTGACCTCCATCCGGCTCGCACTCGGCAGCATCAGCAAGCATGCCGACAATACGCTGACCCGCCGGGCCTGCGAGACGGTCAACCGGCAGCTCCGGCGCATGAGTTCCATGGTTGAGGACGTGCTCCAGTACGCCCGGGGTGATTCCCGTCTCGACCGGCGGCCCGTGTCCCTGCACGAGCTCTTCGCCGATCTCCTCTCCCTCAATGCCGACGCCATCCGCGCCGCCGGCATCACCGTGCAGGTCCGGGCCGCCAACCTGATCGTCGTGCTGGATCACGACCGCATGATCCGGGTGCTGCAGAACCTCCTGTCCAATGCCATCGAAGCCATCGGACACGGCCGCACCGGCACCATCATCCTTTCGGCCCGCGCCCGCAAGGACGCCTGTGTCATCTCCGTCCGCGACAACGGTCCCGGTCTGCCCAAGATCGTCTGGAGCACGCTCTTCCAACCGTTCACCACCTACGGCAAGGCCGGCGGCACCGGCCTCGGGCTGGCCATCGCCAAGGGCATCGTCGACGCACACGGCGGCGAAATCACCTTCGAGTCGAGGAAAGGCGCCGGCACGACCTTCCACATCCGCCTGCCCCTGCCGGCGTGAAAAGGAATTCGGCGGGCGCCGAATTCCTGACTCGGCTCAAGAGGGCCTGCCTGTTTACCTGGGAACGCGACCCCCATGGTCGCGTGCCATCGCCTCGATCGGTGCCGCCGCTCCAGTCATCCGTCGCCTGCAAGCAGGCTCCTACAGAGCAAGCACCCGTTCCGCCGCCCGGGCTCCGGCGGCGAACAGTTCCCGGCGGAAGGCGGCGTCGCGCCTGCGGTCCGTCCGCAATTCGAGCACCCGCAGGCCTGCCGCCGGCAATGCTGAAATGAGTTTCCGGAAGTGCGGCCAGTCGCGCACCCGCACGTGCCCGACTCCGTAGGCGGAGCAGAGCTTCGCGAAATCGGCCTCCTGGGGTGTGGCAAAAAATTCCTCAAACGGCGGGTCGAATTTCGCGACCGGCAGCATCTCGAAGATTCCGCCGCCGTGGTTGTTGATCAGGACGACGGTCAGGCTGCCGCGCAATTTCGGACGCAGCAGGAATCCGTTCATGTCGTGCAGCAGCGCCAGATCACCGGTCAGCAGCACTGCCGGCCGGTTGCCCTGCGCCACGCCGAGCGCCGTCGAGAGCGTGCCGTCGATGCCGTTCGCGCCGCGGTTGAAAAACGCCCGGCACCGCCGGCCGCCCGGCGTCCAGAAGAACTCCACGTCGCGCGCCGGCATGCTGCTGGCGATGAACAGCGGCGTTCGCGCCGGCAGATGCTGTGAAAGCATCCAGGCCGCCTTCCCCTCGAAGGGAGAGCTCAGAGTCGAAAGCCGGCGGTCAAGGGCCGCCGAGGCCGCCTGATCGGCGCGCCGCCACTCGCGGGCGTAGCTGTCCGGCGCCCGCCGGCCGCCCGGCCGCGCGACCCTGAGTTCCTCCACCGTGCACCGCAGGTGGCGGGTGCGGCCATGCAGCGCATCATGGTTGTCCGCGTCGGCGGCAACGAGCCACACGTCGGCCGCGTCCGCCGTCAGCCACTGCCGGAGTTGCTTGCTGGTGGGCCAGCCGCCGAGGCAGAGGATGGCCTCCGGCTGGAGGCGCGCCGCCAGCGCGGGCGAGCGGAGGATGGCGTTGTAGTTGGCGATCGGCCGGAGATTTCGCCCGGGAACATGGCGCAGGGGCGAAAGCCCGTCGGCCAACACCGGCCAGCCCAAGGTCGCGGAGAGGCGGCCCACCGCAGCACCGTATGCCGCCTGATCGGCCGGCTGGGCCGGACCGGCGATGATCAGGCCGCGGACGCCCTTTGGCGGGGCAAAGACGACGCCGGCCTTCGCCGGCGGGGATGGCGCCTGGACGTGGGCGAAAAACAAATCAGCTTTGATCCGGAGGCGAAGTTTCTCCGCCAAACCGTCGTCCACCGGCGGGAGCGGATCGCGGAACGGCGCGTTCAGATGCACCGGTCCGGCCACCGGATGCAGCGTGCGCGCAAAGGCGTGCATGATCGTCTGGCGCACGTAGCGCAGCAGATCAGGGTTCGCCTCGGGCACGGCCAGCTCATGGAAGAAATTCACGTAACCGCCGTAGAGTTTCTGCTGGTCGATCG
>JBAZMN010000265.1:0-3911 GCA_041649735.1 Opitutaceae bacterium
CGCACCGCCCCGAAATCGAGCGTGGAGGGTTGGGCGGCGGAACGCTCGTGCGTGCGGTTGAGCGCCTTGATGGCTTCGCACAGCCGGCTTTGATAGAGGGCGCTGGCGGTGGCATCCTGGGCATAGATGCCATGGTTGCGCTCCTTTTCGACGCGGAAGCGGTAGATGTAGTCGTTTTCTCCGAGATGAAGATAGGGGATCGCGATCAGATGGGGCTCGAGGCCGGCGAGTACCGCGGCCAGCGATGGCGCCAGATCGGCCGGCCGTGCGGCGAGCTGCTCCAGGGAGAGGAAAAGCACCTCGTCATCGGCGGGCAGTCCGTCCACCTGGGCGAACGCCACGCGATACGTCATGCCGCCGGTCTCGGCGGCAAAATATTCCGCCGGGGGCGTATGCTGCCGGAAGTGCATCTCGAGCCGTTCGGTCGCCACCTCTGCGGCGGGACCGACAAAGGCGAGCCCCAACCGGCTGCCGGCCCGGCGCACGGCCAGGCGGTTGCCCGGGTCAAACGCCAGGTGGGCGAACAAGACGGGCTCCCCGGACGGGGCGCGGTTGGCGGCAGACATGGACCGCTAACCAACACCGCCGGGCGGCCGGGGTCAAGCGGCGCACCGGCTGGGGCCTGCTGCTTGCATGGCGGTGGCCTCTGGGTTACCTGAACCTAGCATGACTGCTGGCCGCATCTGCCGGGAGATCGTTCGTGCCGCGACCGGCGCGGTTGGCCTCCTTGCGGCCGGGTGTGCAACCCTGCATTCACCACCCCCGGCCGCCTCAACCACCCCGGCGGCAGAGGTCACGATGTCGAAACAGACGCAAACCCTGCTGGCGATGGTCCGGCAGACGGGCTGGAAGGAAGTGCGGGATCTGCTCCCATCGCTGGAGGGGGAGCCCGAGGAGGGTTTTCCCGGCGTGGCCGCACTGGCCGACGATCTGCGCGTCGCCGCCGCGGAAACCGAGCGCAACCACGGCGTGCCGCCCCTCAACATCGGGGAACTGGTTGATCACAACCCGCATTTCTGGCGCGCCTATTATGAAATCGCGCCCGGGGATCCCCTGATGGCCCTGTTGCACGTGGGTCTCCTGCTGGCGGCCGGGGAGGCCGTGCGCGCTGATCGCGTCGCCACGCTGGCCATTACCTTCGGCCGGATGGACCTGAACTACCGCCAGGAACTGGTGCGGCTCGATACCCATGCGCAGATTCTCCTCCAGGCCGCCCGGAGCGACGCGGAGGCCCGGGAACGGCTGCGCCGGCAGCGCGATTTTGCCGCACTGGCGGCAAAGGCCCGGGCGGCCTTGACGGTCTGGCCACAGAATCCCGGAGCCTGGTCCGATCTGGCGCTGGTCGAGCGGTCATCGGCCGGCCCTGCGGGCGGTGTCTCCGGAAATCCTCCCGCCGGCCAAAGCCGGGCGCGCTTGCGGCAGGTGGATCCTTTGGCCGCGCTCTCGTCCGCCCCGCCGGTGGCGGAGCCGGAGCCGCTGGCCGAGACCCGCCGGCTGTGGATCCTCATTGAGGACGACAAGGCGACGGGTGACGACCAGGTGCTGGACCGTTTTGCGAAGGCCGCGCAGAGGGCCGGCTGCGACGAGCTTGCCCTTGCCGCCCACAGCCTGCTCGCCGGCTGGCATCCGGGTTCCATGCCGCTCGACGAGAATTTTATCCGTGCGAGTCTGCAGCGCCTCGTGGCGCCGGAAACGGCTGCCGGCATCTGCGATGAAGTCTTTGCCGGGGACCGCCGCTGGCTGGAATTTGGCCCGCAGGCCGATTCCCCGCCCGACAGTCTGGAAGGATTTTCGGTGCATCCCCAGCTGGAGCAACGCCTCCTTGTCCAGATCGCGGCTCTCTCCTACTGGATCGAATCCGGCCTGGCCCAGGGCCCCGATCTGGTGGAGAATTACGCTGCCCGCGGTGAGGCGTGGGCCCAGCTCCGGCAAAAGGATGAGGCGGTGGCCGACCTGCGCCGTTCGCTCAAACTGGATCCCGGCGACAATGCCGTGCGCTACAGCCTGGCGGTGGTCTTGAGCGACGCGGGAGATTTCCCGCAGGCCGACGCAGTGTTTGCCGAGGCGGAAAAACGCGCTCCGCGCACCGCGCTGGAGACGCAGGCCTGGGGGAATCATCTCTTCAAGCAGGGTCGATTCGCCGAAGCCGAGACCGCCTACACCAGGGCGGCCCGGCTCGATCCCAAGTTCGCCTACGCGCAGATCATGCGGCACCTGGCACGGCTGCGGCAGGGCAAGCCCGGCGGCGCCCGGCCCGACCCGCGTCTGGAAAAAACAGATCCCTGGGGTGCGGGTCTGCTCCGCTTCCTCGCCGGACGCAGCGATGAGAAAACCCTCTTCAGCCGGCTGGAACCGCAGGGTGGCCTGCGCTATTCCGAGGAGGAATGTGAGTTGTATTTCGTGCTGGCGCAACTGGCCCTGAGCCGGGGCGACGTGGCGGCGGCCCGGCGCAACCTGCACAGCTGCCTGGGCACGGGCATCACCTCGTTTGTCGAATATGCCATGGCTTGGCACGAGTTGCGCCGGCTCGATGCGGCCAACCCGCCGCCGCCCCCAAGGAAATCCGGAAACGGCGATCCCGAGGATGCGCAACCCGTTTGACGCGATTCAGGCCCGGCCGCCGAAACTGATATAATCGTCGAGGTCGAGCCGGTCGAAATTGGTGCGGATGTCGTCACGCCCGGGGGCAAGCTCGCCGATGTCCTCCGCGAAGCCGGCATGGCGCTTGGCGTCGCCGGGGCCGAGATTCTCCAGCCAGCGCGCCCATGCCTCAATTTCCCAGGCGGCGCGCACGGGCCGGGTGTGTTCATTCACCCACGCCAGCATTTCGACATCGCCCTTGCCGCTCTTGACCGCAGCCAGAAAGGCGTCGGGTTCGATGCCCACATAGCTGAAGAAACGCTTGTCGAGCGGGCAGGGATAGACATATTCGCCGGTTTTTCCGGCCGCGAAGGCGCGGGCCTTGTCGAGCAGGCGCGGCAGGTGCACATAGCCGCCGAGGCGGGTCCGCGGGGAGCGGGGCGGATGTTGGGTGAGATCGGGAGCGGAATAGGTGATCATGAAGGTGGTGGAATTTATTGGCAGGTTTTCACTCGTCAGCAGCGGAATTGTCACTCATCCCGCCGGCACGGTCGGACTCGAAGAAACCTTCCCGGTCGAGAATGGCCATCACGCGCTCGATGACGGCCGTGCGATCGGCCGCGCCGAGTGCAGCATAATCGGCATTTACCAGTTCAGCAACGCCGGCACGCGCTTCTTTGCGGTTGGAGGCCTCCGCAAGGAAATCATCGGCCTGGCTGGCGATTTCGTCGATGATGCGGTCGAGGTTCATGCCGGGATTTCAACCAGGAAACCGGCGCTGCGCAACGCCGCCAGGCGCAAATCGGACCGGTGGGAAACGGTCGCCTGGTCTGCCGCTCAGGCGGGATCGCCGCCTGCGGTGGGGGAAGTGTTTTTTTTCAGACTGTGCCGGCTGCAGACCATGCGGAGCACATGCAGCAGCTTCTCGAGGCTGCCGCGATCAGGATTTCCCAGCAGGCTCGCCTGGATCCAATTCCTTTCCAGCAGGTACTGGCTGCGGTAGTTCAGCCAGTAGCCGCGGATTTCAAGTTCTTCGCCGAGTTCGGCCGCGGACATGCCCTCGTCGAGCACGACCGTGACAATCCCGGGGCTGGCCACCGGTTCCGGAGCGGCGATGCCAAAACCGCGCCCGCGCAACTCGTGCCGCAACCAGGCGGCGTTGGTGGTGATCCGGGCCATGCGCTCAGGGGTGGCGCCACGCACCGCCTCGCCCAAGGCCAGCAGCAGGTTGGACGAATGCGTGTGTGGCACGCTCTGGTGTGCAGCCCAGTGGCCGAGGTCAAGATAGCCGGGCAGGCGGTCCGGGGACGGGCGCGGCTGGTAGTCATGAA
>JBAZMN010000266.1:0-3903 GCA_041649735.1 Opitutaceae bacterium
ATGCCCGGCTGCGCCGGTCGCAACTCGTGGAATCCTTCCGCCTCGGGGACGAAAGCAGCGGCAGCTGGGGTGCGACCCTGGTCAGACTCAAGGCGCCATCGAAATAGCCGGTCAGGTCGCTGATCGGCCGCCGAAACCGTCTGTCACTGTGCCATTGTCTTGGGGCGGCGCGGGCTGTATGCCGAACGGTGTCATGAACACCACGTTCTTTTACGGACTCATGCTCGCACTGAGCAACATCGTGCTCACGCTCATCGGTTACTTCCTCGGCTATCAAAGCGAAAAGATCATGCAGGGTAAATGGTTCGGCCTGCTGCCCCTGGTCGCGACGATCGTTGTGCTCTGGCTCGGCATCCGGGCCGTGCGGGAGGAGGCGACGGACAAGTCGCTCCGCTATGGCCGGGGCGTGGGCGCCGGCACCCTGATCGCCCTCTATGGGGGACTCATCGGAGCCATTTATACCTTTATCCATCTCACCTTCATCAATCCGAACTTCGCCGACTACGTCGTCGACATGGCCCGGCAGCAATGGCTCGCGGCCGGCATGGGCGAAAGCCAGATGGCCACCGCGGAGAAGGTCATGCGGCTGGTCTACAAGCCGGCGGTGATGGCGACCCTCGGGGCGCTCTTCTCGCCGCTGCTCGGCGTGGTGATTTCCCTGGTTCTCTCCGCCTTTCTCAAACGCCAGCCGGCCGCCCCGGCGGAAACCGCACCACCGGTGATGTAGTTCGGATCCCCGCACCCCGCACGCACAGCCACTGGAAATTAAAGAGGCCGGAACCTTGCGGTTCCGGCCTCCGTTGTTTGCTGATTCAACGAACCGTGGCTTAACGATTGCCTTGAATCCGCAGTTTCCTGCGGTAGTCGACAGCCGTCAGGGCCAGCAGCGCGATTACCGCGCCATACCCGACAAAGGCGTAGATCTTGTCAAAGCTCTCCACCTTGGCCTGGGCAATGCCGAGGAAAACCGCTGCCGCAAGCACGACGCCTGCAGGAACGAATTTCATCAGTCTCTCTTGGTTCATGGTTAACTTTCTATTTCAGGTTCATGGTTCCTTTTGGAACCGCCGACAGTATAGCCCAAGCTTGCGATAATAAAAGTAGCATGCTTCTATCTATTCCATAGTTATTACCTATGGAACTATCCCAACTTCGTTACTTCATCGCTGCCGCCGATGCGGGGAATTTTACCCGGGCATCCGAGCGTTGCAATGTATCCCAACCATCTCTAAGCCAACAGATAATAAATCTAGAGCGCGAACTTGGCCATAAACTATTTCACCGTCTTGGCCGTCGGGCTGTTCCCACCGAGGCCGGCCAGGTCTTCTTGGAGCGTGCCCGCCATATCCTTCTTGAAGTGGAGGATGCTTCAAAGGAACTGAAGGACAGCCCGACCTTGGAACGGCGCATCAAGGTCGGCACGGTGCCAACCCTGGCCCCCTACCTGCTGCCGCCGGTCATCGAACGCTGCCGGGATCTATTTCCCAATCTCCTGGTTCATACCCATGAGGACTTTCGACCGGATCTGGTCCGTGAAGTCATTGATGGTGATCTGGATCTGGTGGTAGTGCCCCAGCCGGTGAAGGATCCTCGCGTCGCCATCGAAGTCCTTTTTACCGAACCCCTGCTCCTGGTTGTGAGCCGGAGTCACCCGCTGGCGACAAAGCCTGCCATCACCGCACGCGATCTGGCGGAAGAAAGCTTTGTGCTCCTGGGCCATACCAGCACGCTCTCGATGGAGATCGAGCGCTTTTGCGGTGACCACGATTTCGTTCCGCGACTCGGCCACCGTTGCTCGCAGGTCGCCACGGTCAAGGCGCTGGTGGCGCTCGACCTTGGCATCTCCATCCTGCCGCGGATCGCCCGCAGGCCGGAAGATAAGCAAACGCTGGTCTACCGGGAGCTGACCGGACGCATGCCCACGCGCGAGGTGGTAATCGTCCGTCATCTGCAACGCTACCAGACCAAGGGGGCGGAATCGTTCCTCAAGGTGCTCCGCGCCGCGGTCGCCGATCTGGCAGCCGCCGGGGAACTCAATGGGGATACGGCCGGACAACAGCCATGACAGAGGAATCTCGCCATCCTGCGACCAACGCCGGGTAGAGCCGCACCTGCCTCCCTCAAGCCGTGCCCGGACGGATGAAAGCGTCCGCGGCCGGCACGGCGGCGGTTTCCTTTCGGATTTGCCCGGACTGCCTTCCGCCGCTAGCATCCACGGCCTTATGATCGATCTTATTAAAAAGACTCTGCTGGCAGGTGTGGGCGCAACCATCATCACGAAGGAAAAGGTCGAATCGGTCCTGCAGGATTATATCCGCCAGGGCAAGGTTTCGGCCGGCGACGCGCGCATCATGGCCGAGAAGATCGCGGAACAGGGCCGCAAGGAATTCGAAACGATGAGCGCAGAGCTGGCCTCCAGATTCAAGGAATTCACGGAAAAAGCCGATCTGACGCACAAGGCGCGCATCGAGGCCCTGGAAGCCCGGGTGAAGAAACTCGAGCAGGCCATCGCCGCGCGGGGCCCCGCCGCCTGATCCGCCGCCTCGCTCACCGCCATGTCGGGCGTCTCCCTCAAGCCTTTTGACCTGCTGGCCAACGCCGTGCGGGCCAAGGAAATTGCCATTGTGCTCGTCCGGCACGGGTTCGCCGAGATCATCGAGCAGATCGAAACGCCCGGTGCGTGGTGGCAGCGTTTCGTCCCCACCCCCAGGGAGCACCGCAGCACGTTTGAGCGCATCCGCCTTGCCGCCGAGGAGCTCGGCCCGACATTTGTGAAGTTCTGCCAGCTGCTGAGTATGCGGCCGGACCGCGTGCCCCAGCCGCTGGTCCTCGAGTTGCAGAAGCTGCAGGATGCCGTGCAGCCCCTGCCCTTCTCCGACATGCAAAAGGTCATGCGGGAGGAGCTGGAGTGCGACCCCGCGGAGATCTTCAGCGAATTCATCGAGACGCCCATCGCCTCCGCCTCGCTCGCGCAGGTCTACCGGGCCCGCCTCAAGGCCGACGGCCGCGAAGTCGCGGTCAAGCTCCAGCGGCCCGATCTCCAGCGCGTGGTCGAGGCCGACCTCGACCTCATCGCCTTCTTCGCCGCACGCATCCACCACTATATTGCCCGGCTGCGGCCGTTCGACCTGCCGGCCATCGTCGAGGAGATTCGCGCGGGCCTGCTCCAGGAGCTCGACTTCCGGCACGAGGCCCGCAACCAGCAGTATTTCAACGTCCAGAACCCCTCACCCGACAAGGTCTTCGCCCCCGAGCTCATCGGCCAGTTCACCACCCGGCGCATGCTGGTGATGGAACACGTCGACGGCTGCCGCGTCGAGCAGGCGCAACTGACGTCCGAACAAGCCAAGGCGCTCGCGCAGGCCGGCGCCGCCTCGCTGCTGCACCAGATCGTGATCACCGGTTTCTTCCACGCCGACCCGCACGCCGGCAACGTGCTGGTGACGCCCGACGGCCGTCTCTGCCTGCTCGACTGGGGGCTCGCCGGCCACCTCACCCGCCGCCTGCGTCATGCGTTGGCCGACCTTTTCATCGCCGCGGCCGCACACGACGCCGAGCAGATCGTGCAGATCGGCACGAGCCTCGCCGGACCCGGCTCCAAGCCCGACTATCGCACGATGGAGAAGGAGGTCACGATTGTCCTCCGCGAAAACCTGAATTTCGCCACCGGCGGGGAGCAGATCGGCCTGCTCATCCTCAAGCTGATCGAGATCTTCGGCCGCAACGGCATCAGTGTGTCGCGCGACTATGCGCTGATGGCCAAGGCGGTGCTCTCCATCGAGGAGGTCGGCCGCGCGCTTGATCCGGCCTTCGACCTGCGCCAGGTCGCGCGGCCCGTGCTGCGCGAGCTGCATCGCGAACGCTGGAGCCCGACCGCGCTGCTCGGCAAAACGCGCTCGCTCC
>JBAZMN010000267.1:0-3858 GCA_041649735.1 Opitutaceae bacterium
GTAAATCCAGCCTGCCGGCCCTAGCGCAGGGCGCGGATCTGCGGGATCCTCCAGAACAGGTACAAGCTGTAGAGCAGCGCCATGACCCCGCCAAATGCCGCTCCGGCCGGGACGCCAAATTTTTCCGCCACGGATCCTGCGATCAGCGACCCGATCGGGAAAAAGCCCAGGAAAACCATCATGTACACGCTCATCACCCGGCCCCGCAGCCCGTCGGGCACGGTGGTCTGCACGAGGGTGTTGGCCGTCGCGTTCTGGGTCATGAACCCCAAGCCCGCCACGACCAGTAGTCCCAGCGTCAGATGGTAGGAGCGGGACAGGGCCACGGCCAGCACCATGGTCGGGAAGAGCAGATTGCCTGCCGTCAGGACCAGGCCCTTGTGCTGGTAGTTGCCGAGCGAGGCGATCACGAGTGCGCCCGCGAGGGCGCCCATCCCGATGGCCGTGCTCATCAAGCCGTAACCGACCGTGCCGGCGTGGAGAATGTCCTGGGCCAGCGCCGGCAGCAGCGCCATGTAACCCAGCGCGAACATGTTCGACACCGCCACGAGGGTGATCAGCGGCCGCACGGTCGGGTGATGCCAGATGTAGCTGATCCCGTCGCGCATCTGCCGGAACGGTGATTCCGTCGCTGCCGCGCCGACATAGGGTCGCACATCCATCAGGGCCAAGCCGGCGATCACGGCCAGAAAACTCACGCCGTTGAGCACAAAGCACCACCGGGTGCCGATCGCGGCCAGCGTCACGCCGGCCAGGGCGGGGCCGATGATCCGGGCCGCATTGAACATCGCCGAGTTCAGCGCGATGGCGTTCATCAGTTCCCGGCGGCCGACCATCTCCACGACAAACGCCTGGCGCGCCGGCGCATCGAAGGCATTCGCGGTACCCAGCAGAAACGCCAACAGGGCGATGTGCCACCACTGCAGGGTGCCGAGGAACATGTCGGCCGCGAGCAGGAAGGCGAGGGTCATCATGGCCGTCTGCGTCAGCAGCAGCAGCCGGCGTTTGGGCACGCGGTCGGCGACGACGCCGGCCCAGAGGGAAAAAGCCAGCACCGGCACGCCTGCGCAAAACGACACCACGCCCAGTTTGAACGGCGAACCGGTCAGGACATACACCAGCCACGCTTGGGCGACGTTCTGCATCCACGTGCCGACCAGCGAGACCAGCTGGCCGAAGAAAAAGAGGCGGTAGTTGCGATGCCGCAGGGCGGCGAAGGTGCGGGACAGGGTGAATCGCGCCGCCGGCTGCTCCACGGCCGGGGATGCCGCGAGGGTGGTGGAGGGAACATTGGTCGGCTGGTGCACAGGGTCATCCATGCGAAGGTCGGCCAGACGGATTTGGCCAAGCCAAAACCGAAGCGTCCGCCGGGATGGACTGCGACACAAGACGAAGATTGGCTCCGCCAATTACGGCCGGTCGGGCCGTCTCCCGAAGAGAACCTCGGTCAGATCAAGCGGGTGCATTCTCCTCGAAAAAAATGCTTGCTTAAAGACGACTTCAATAATCTAGATTAAAGCAGTAGACATTAATGAAACTCTCGAAGAAAGGCGAATATGCCCTGCGGGCATTGATCGACTTGGGCATAGCCGGCCAAGTCGGAAGGTCGCTCGTTCAAGTTACAGAACTTGCTTCCAACGAGCAGCTTCCGGTAAAATTTCTCGAACAAATCATGCAGTTGCTCAAGGAGGCGGGTTTGGTTGAAAGCGAGCGCGGCAAGTTCGGGGGTTACCGCCTAGCCCGGCCGGCGGGAAAAATTTCCGTCGGACAAGTGGTGCGCCTGATCGACGGTCCGCTCGCCCCCATCGGCTGCGTCAGCCAGAGTGCCTACGAGAAGTGCTCCTGCCCCGACGAAACCCACTGCGGTCTGCGCATGCTTATGCTCGACGTGCGCAATGCCATCGCAAGCATCCTCGACCGCTACACACTCGCCGACGTGGTGGAGGTGACACTCCGCAAGATGCGCCGGGACGGCGTGCCGCTGCCTTATGCCCAGCCGCGGAGCAGCCTGCCCCCGGCAGGCGCCCGGCGAAAACAGGCCCGGGTCCCATCTGCGGCCGGCCGGCTCCAACCCGTCGAAGGCCTGATCAACAATCTGCTCGGAGACTACGCCATATGAGCGCGACCCCAGCATCACTGCCTGCAGCCAATCCGGACTGGATGACTCTGGTCCGCGAGAAAGTTGAAAGCCTGCGCTTCGGCATGGTGCAGATCGTGGTGCACGACCGCAAGGTCACCCAGATCGAACGCACCGAAAAAACCCGGCTCGATGTCCCCGTGGCCGGGTCTTTATCCCGCCGGGATCAGTCCTGAATTTTGCCGCCCATCGGCTCGCGCCGGCGGCGCTTCTATCCTCCACCATCCAATCATGGCCTGCGACCGGACTACTGGAGAACGCCATCCGTCCCCCAACCTGGAACCAGCATGAAAACCTTGCCCTTGACCGTCCGAACCACGCTGGTCGCGGCCCTGCTGCCCGTCAGCGTCATCGATCTGCGCGCCGCGGATGACGGCGATGCGGAAATCAAAGCCCTCCGGGAGCAGATCCGCCTGCTCGACGAGCGGTTGCATCAACTCGAGCAGAAGCAGCAGCTCAAGGAGCAGGAGGCGGCCGCGGCGGCGAAGACGGCGCCAAAGATCAGCCTGACGGAGAAGGGCTACACGTTTGCCTCGGGCGACGGGACCAACTCGGTGAGCCTCCGCGGGTTGATCCAGTTCGACTCACGGTTGTTCTTCAACGACGGGGGAGTGGTCAACAACAGCTTCGTGCTGCGCCGCGCGCGGTTGATCACGGAGGGTACCTTCGGCCGGATCTACTCGTTCCAGCTCGTGCCTGAGTTCGGCGGCACCGGCGCACCCAGCATCCTCGATGCGAACCTGGGGGTGGCGCTGAATCCGGCCGTGCAATTCAAGTTCGGCAAGTTCAAGGCGCCGGTGGGCCTGGAGCAGCTCCTGCCCGACTCGTGGACGTTCTTCGACGAGCGCTCGCTGGTTACCAACCTGGTGCCGAACCGCGACCTGGGCGCACAGCTCGGCGGCAGCCTGGGAAATGGCGCGGTCACCTATGCGGCGGGGATCTTCAACGGCGTGGCCGACGGGACCAGCTCGAGCAACGCCGACTTTGACAACGAGAAGGACGTGATCGGGCGGCTGTACGTGCAGCCGTTCAAGGCTGTCAAAGATTCGCCCCTGCAGGGGCTGGCCTTCGGCCTGGCCGGCAGCCTGGGGCGGGAAAAGACCGCCGCGGCTGTCACCACCGGTTACAAGACCGACGGGCAGCAGACGTTCTTCAAGTACCGGAGCACGGTGGTGGCCGACGGCCGGGTCTGGCGGGTCTCCCCGCAGGCGGAATACCGCCGCGGCCCCTTCGGAGCCATCGGCGAATACGTTCTCTCCACGGTCAACGTGCGGCCCACCGCCACCGGCGCCAAGGCCGAGTTGCAAAACCAGGCCTGGCAGCTGGCGGTCGGCTATGTGCTCACCGGAGAGAATTCGTCCTCGAGCGGCGTGGCCCCGCGTCAGCCCTTCAATTGGGAGAACGGCACCTGGGGGGCCTGGGAGCTGGCGGTGCGCTACGCGGATCTGCGGATCGATCCGCAGGCCTTCCCACTATTCGCCGATCCAGCGACCAGTGCGCGCGAGGCGGAAGCCATCGGCTTGGGTCTGAACTGGTACCTGAGCCGGACCGTGCGCACAACCCTCGACTACTACCAGACGCGCTTCACCAACCCTGTGCCGCTGTCCTCGACCCAGATCCTCCGCCAGGACGAAAAGGCCCTCATCACCCGCCTCCAGGTGTCCTTCTGATCATCACTTCAACTCCATCCGCTCATGAAACCCGGTTTTATGCTCCTCGTT